>CAYXDZ010000352.1:0-4273 GCA_964463815.1 uncultured Verrucomicrobiota bacterium
CTCAAGAGCCAGAATATTGTCGCCCTGTGCGACGTGGACTGGCGGCACGCGGCCGGCACGTTCAAGAAGTTCCCCGGTGCGAAGCCGTTCAAGGACTACCGCCAGATGTTTGACAAGATCCCCGGCGACTTCGATGCCGTGATCGTTGCCACGCCGGATCATCATCACGCGCCCGCGACGATGGCCGCGCTGCGGCTGGGCAAGCACGTCTATTGCGAGAAACCCCTCACCCACTCGGCCTGGGAGGCGCGGGTCGTTGCCGAGGCGGCGCGCATCGCGAAGGTCGCCACGCAGATGGGCAATCAGGCCCAGGCTTCCGAGGAAACGCGGCGGTTGCAGGAGTTCGTCCTGGACGACGCGGTGGGAGCCATTCGCGAGGTCCATATCTGGACGGATCGCCCGTCACGCGGGCTGTTCAATGAATACTGGCCCCAGGGAGTTGAGCGACCCGCCGACACCCCCGCCGCGCCGGACACGCTTGAATGGGATCTGTGGCTCGGGCCCGCGCCCCAGCGTCCGTATCATCCCGCCTATCTGCCGGCCAAGTGGCGCGGGTGGTGGGACTTCGGGACGGGCGCGCTGGGCGACATTGGCTGCCATTACTTCGACCCGGTGTTTCGCGCGCTCAAACTCGGCGCACCCGTCAGCGTCGAAGCGTCTTCCACGCGGGTGAACCAGGAAACGTATCCCCTTGGATCAATGGTCACTTATCACTTCCCGGCGCGCGGTGCGCTGCCGCCCGTCAAACTCGTCTGGTACGATGGCGGCCTGCGGCCACCGCGTCCCGAACAGATCGTGGACGGCGACACGATGGGCGACAACGGCCACCTGTTGATCGGCGAGAAGGGCGTCATCATGACTGACTGGCGGCGGTGGTGGCTTTACCCGGAGAAGCTCGAGCAGGCCTACGGCGAGCCGCCCAAGGTGCTGCCGCGTTCGCCGGGTCACCACCAGGAATGGGTCAACGCCTGCAAGGGCGGTCCGGCCGCCGGCTCAAATTTCGACTGGGCCGGCCCGCTGACGGAAACCGTGCTGCTGGGCAACGTCGCCCTGCGGACGCAACTCCGGGAGAAGCTGACCACCGTCAAGCTGGCGTGGGACTCGGCGAAGTTTGAATTCACCAACCTGCCCGAGGCGAACGAGTTCCTGCGTCGGGAATACCGCGCGGGTTGGAGCATTTGATGGGGCGGATGGTATAACCCGTTGGCCCGGAGGGAGACTTCCCTGAAAGCTCCGAAGAGCGCCGGGGAGAGGAGGTGCTCCGGTTCGGGGGGGCATGGCCATATTCCACCGCCGGGGAGGTCGTAACCTGCCGACCACCGATTCCGTCGAATACCCCATGCCGCCTTTCGGAACCTGCGTGCGCAGGGCGTCCGGTCCTGAGCGGATTACCAAAACCCATAAAGCACCCTATGAAAGCACTTATCAGAACCGCTCTTTGCGTTGCCGCCGGCCTCCTGGTGGCCATCAATGTTAACGCGCAGGAAAAGAAGGTCGATCCCAACGGGACATGGACCTGGACCACCGAAGGCCGGCAAGGCGGAACGCGGACCAATTCCATCACCCTCAAACTCGACGGCGACAAGCTGACCGGAACAATCGCCGGCATGCGGCGGGGTGGCGGTGGAGCCGGCGGCGGTGCTCCGCAGGAAACCCCGATCGAGGAAGCCAAGATCAAGGGCGATGAGATCAGCTTTCAGGTAACTCGTGAGTGGCAGGGCAACAAGATGGTTTCGAAATACATGGCGAAAATTACCGGCGACACCCTTAAGGGCAAGTGGACGGTTGACCGCAATGGCGAAACGATGGAGCGGGAATTCACCGCCAAACGCGCTGCGGCAAAATAATCGGTCAACACCACAACACCAGTTTCGGCTCGGGTTAACAGCGGGCGCCGGTCGGATTTACCGGCCGACGCCCGTTTCAGTCTGAGCTTTCGTCTGTTCTTCAAAATGAGTCTTGGCGGCCGACCGCCCAAGCGGAATTATCCCCCCCGTCCACGTTCGTTAACCAACCATTGTTCCTATGATGAACCTGTTGCGCTGCTCCCTGCTGGTCGCCGGATTGGTGGCCCTGCCCGCCTCGTTGACGTTTGCCGCCGCACCGGCTCCCGAGGGTTTCACCGACACGCCCAAACAGCCCGACGGCAAGTGGCATGTTCACGATCCCAACCGGCCGCGTCCGAAGGTCATCACCCCGTCCGCGAAGTTCAGTCAGGCGGCTCCCCCGCCGTCCGATGCCGTGGTGTTGTTTGATGGCAAAGATTTTTCCAAATGGCAGGGCGAGCGCGGTGCCGAGGTGAAGTGGAAGCTGGAAAACGATTACATGGAAACCACCAAGACGGGTCGCATCCGCACAAAGGACGAGTTTGGTGATTTCCAGTTGCACATTGAATGGGCCACGCCGGAAAAGGTCGAAGGCAAGGGCCAGGGGCGCGGCAATAACGGCGTGAACATCTTCGGCCGTTACGAGGTGCAGATTCTGGACTCGTACGAAAACGAAACTTATGCGGACGGCCAGGCGGCCGCGATCTACAGTCAGAAGCCGCCGCTGGTGAACGCTTCCAAACCGCCGGGTGAATGGCAGACGTATGACATCGTCTTCGAGTCGCCGCGCTGGGATGCGGAGGGCAAGCTGCTCAAGAAGGCGAAAATGACCGTGGTGCACAACGGCGTGGTCGTGCATCATGGCCATGAATTGTACGGCAGCACGCCATATCGCGGCGTCGGCAATTACAATCGGCCGCACCCGCCCCAGGGCTTCATCGAACTCTATGAGCACGGCAATCCGGTGCGCTTCCGCAATATCTGGATCCGCCCGCTCGGCGAATACGACCAGCCATGAACCGGTGTTTTTCCTTCCTCGCCGCGTTGCTCGTCGCGCTCGGATCCGCGGACCCGGCGGCCGCCCGCCCGCCGGATGAAACCCTGAGGCTCTGGCCGGGCACGCCGCCGGGCGTTTCCCGAGCCACAGGTCCGGAGAAGAAACTCGAAGGCCGGCCGCGCCCGTTTTTCCAACTGACCGACATCGCGACTCCGACGCTGGAAGTCTTCCACGCCCCGGCTGAAAAGCGCAATGGGGCGGCGGTGCTGGTTGTTCCCGGCGGCGGGATGCAGCGACTGGCCTACGAGCATGAAGGACTGGAAGTCGCCGAGTGGCTGAACTCCGTCGGCTTGACCGCCTTCGTCCTCAAGTATCGCGTGCCCGCCCCGGCGTTCACGGGCATGATCGACGCGCAACGGGCGATGGGCTTGATCCGGTCGCACGCCGACAAGTGGCAGATTGATCCCGCGTCCCTCGGGTTCATGGGTTTCTCCGCCGGCGGGGAAATCGGTGCCTGGCTCATTACGCATTCAAGCGGTCGCGAATACGAAGCAGTCGATGCGGCGGACCAGCAATCCTGTCGTCCCGACTTCGCGGCACTGATTTATTCCGGCGGCCTGCTGCAACGCGGCGGTGGAATCAAAGATCCGATTGCCACCAACTTGAACCACAACCTGCCGCCGATCTTCCTGGCCCACGCCTTCGACGACGCATCCGAGAACAGCCTGCAACTGGCACTCGCCTTGAAACGCGCCAACGTGCCGACCGAGTTTCATTTGTTCCACGAAGGCGCGCACGGTTTCGGGGCGCGGGACACGGGCGTTCCGGTCAGTGAATGGAAGCACCGGTTCACCGCCTGGCTGGGTGCGCTGGGTCATACGGATGCACCGCCGGTTCGCTCATTGGCTGCCGGCACGGTGACGGCTTTGAAAAGTGGCGACGCTCCGCCGGCATTCGCCAGCCAGTGGCCGCAGGGAACGCTGGCGGATGCCCACGCCGTTCAGCGGCGCGTCATCCGCGTCCTGCGCACGGAGGATCGCGTTGCGGGCTACAAGGGAGCCGGGGCCTCGGCGGCGGCGCAGACGGCGCTCGGGATCGAGGCTCCGTTGACCGGCGTGCTGTTCCGAAGCGGCCGAATTGAAGCGGGCCCAGATTTGACGATCGAACGCGCCGCCGGTGAGTCGATCGTCGTCGAGACCGAGATTGGTTACGTCATGGGCGTGGACTTCTCGTTTGCCGTGCCCACGGCCGACCACGCGCGCGATGCGGTGGCCGCTGTCGTGCCCGTGATTGAACTTCCCCGGTCATTCGCCAGTCACGGCAGCACGCCCGACGCGCGGAACATGGTCGCCGCGAACATCGGGTCCGCCCGGTTTATCGTCGGCAAACCGATCGCGCCTGGCACGACCGATCCCAACACCTGGCGGATTTCCCTGCGTCGTGACGGTGC
>CAYXDZ010000353.1:0-4269 GCA_964463815.1 uncultured Verrucomicrobiota bacterium
CTCACAACAACGTGTTCGAATTCCTGTGAACCTTTTTCAACAACCTGCTAACGCCGCGAGCACGCCGATGATCGCAATAACCACCAGCAGCTCGATCAGGGTGAAGCCGCCGAATTGGCGTCGCGCGTTCACGGCGTATGTGGGCGCACCCGGTAAATGGCGAGCTCCGGTGGCGGGTTGGCGTCGTGTAGTTCGAAGTTGCCCGGCCCGGCCGGCGTGTGTTCACCCACGACCGTCCAAGTCTTGAAGTCACCCGTGCGTTCGAGCCGGTAACTGTAGCCGGTCCAGGTGGCGGGCACCGACACCGGCATCTGAATCACGTTGGACTCGACCGTCAACGCGCCCAGGGACAGTCCAGGCGCAACGTTCCAATTTAGCGTGAACTCCTCCGCGAGGCCGGTGGGCTGCCCCTGATCATCGACGAGAATTGCTTCGTAGGTCGCGGTGAACGATCCGGTGGCATTGGCCGGCACGGTGTACGCCGGGTGGAACATCGTCATGCTCCAGGACAGCAGATCGCTCGAACCGTCCGTGCCAAACAGGGGCTGCCACGTCGCGGGATTTTGCCGGTAATTGTAAACCTTCAGCCCCGGTGTCGCGTTGAGCTGGCGAATCCAGATCGCGTGCCCGGCCGGCAGTGGATCGCTCGCCGGGTCGAGCAGGAAACCATACTGCCGGTTGAACGCCCGGCCTTCGAGGCTGGGATCAAGGTGCTCGAACCACGGCAACGCGGGCGCGAATTGCTGGTCTGGTTGGCTGATCGCGAGCGGGGTCAACGCCGGCACGCCGGCATCGACGTGAACGTGGAGGTGGCCGCCATCGTGTCCGGCGTATTGGATGTTCACATGCACCATCCCGCCGCCCATCGGCACTTGATCCAGCAGGGTGGGCTCACCGGCGACGAAGCGAACGGGCAGAACCTCGGATGGCAAGTGAATCGGTCCGCCGTTCTCGCCGTTGACCGACGTGTCGAAGGCTTGCAACCAGGCGGTGTAAACACCCGGCTTGGTGGTGGTGAATCGCCGTCCGTGAATGTGACCGAACGGATCGGAGCCCGCCGAGCCATCCCCTTCGCTCAATGGAAAGAGCTGGCCGCTGACATCGCCGGGCAACATCCAAAGCGTGGGGCTGGTCGCATCGTGTTCCCAGAAACCGAAACTGCCGCCGATCGGACCGGTCGCCTTGACGATGGTGAACTGAAGAAACGAGCCCGGAGCCGAAGCTTGGGGATCGGGTCCGCCATTGTTCGCCGTGGTGGGCAATGCCGTGGGGGTGAGGCCGCCTTCATGGTAACCGGCAAAGCGGCCATCGTTGGCGAAGGTGAGGGGCTTGACGTAGCCGGATGAGGCGATGAATTCCGCGCCGTTCGCCCAGATCAGTGGATCGCCCTGGCTTTGTCCGGCGGCACCGGCGTTGAGGTGGCCGTGTTGAGCCTGGGAAGCGAGAGGCAGCGCGAACAGCGCGCCGCCCAGCTGCGCCACCGCGATTGTGCTGGGCGAAATGAGAGCGCAGCGACTTGTTTGAGCACTGGCTTCACTCACGCCGTCGCTGACCGAGAAATTTTTCACGCCATTCACGCCGCGAGATTTTACCGCGCTGACTGCTGGGAATCTCGGGGACGACCCACCAGTGCCGCGGACATTGCCACGCCGGCAACCCGCTGGCGGCGGCCCGTCGAACCGCCTCCAGCGAGCCTCCTTCCGCCAGCGCCAGCACCGCGAGCGCCTCTTCGCCACGCGTGTCATCCCGCGCCGGAACACCCACGACGAGACATTCGCGCACGCCGGGTTGTTGACGGATCACCGCTTCGACCGTTTCCGGTGCCAGCTTCCGGCCGGCGATGTTGATGACATCCGAGGACCGACCGCGCAGGAGCACGGCACCATCGCGCAGCTCGGCAACGTCACTGGTGTGAAAGCGGCCGTTGCCCAGCCGGGCGTCGCCGTCGGGGAGATAACCCACGCCCACCGCCGCGCTGGTCACAACGAGACAGCCATCCTCCGCCAGGGACAGGGTGACGCCTTGCAGCGGCCGGCCGGCCAGCGCCGCTTCACCGCGCGGTTCCGGCGCAGCGTCGTATGCGATACCGCCGCACTCACTGGAACCGTAAAAATTGTGCAGCTTGAGTCCGTTGCGTTCGAAAATCGCGGCTTCCAGTTCGAGCGGCAACGGCGCGCCGGCCGAGATGGCGAGCGCGACGTTGGGGGGAATCGCGTTCGCCTCGTGCCACGCGCGCCACAGCGCCGGCACGGCCGGGAGCGCCAGCGAACCAAAACCCGCGGCGGCGGCCTGCAAGCTCGCCGGCATCGGGGAGGGCACGAGCACGAGCGGGATGCCGCCGAGCAGGAGCGGCGTGACGAGGTTCGAAAAGCCGTACGAGTGCGCGAGCGAGATCACGCCCAGATTCGGCTGATCGGTGCGCAGGCCCATGGTCGCCACGATCTGGTCCGCGTCGGCCGCGAGCTGTTCGGCCGTGAACCCGATCAACTGGCTCGCCCGCGTCGTGCCCGAGGTGGTCTTGAGATGAACGACGCCCGCCGGCAGGGGCTCGTTGACAACGGGGGCTTCACCCTCCAGCGGCAACACCGGACGGCCCGCGCGCCAGGCGGCGAGCACGGTGAGAATGAATGCAGGTCCGTGGCCCCGGGGCGTCGCGAGGCGGTGATCCGGCAGAGAGAATTGTTCCGCCGCCTGCGCCAGTTGATTGAAGGTCCAGCGTTGGCCACTGGCGGTGTCCAGCAGCGCGAGTTCATCAGCGTGCAGGCGGGCCACTTGTTGCCAGCGCTCGTAAAGCATTGCGAGTGAGATTTGGCGTGGCTAGCGTTTCCGGCAAGCATGATGTGTGGCAACGTGAAGTCCGAAATCAGAAAGCTGGGAACCGAAACCAGTCCGGCGGTTACGACCCGGAATGCGGGGAAGTGCGGGCGCTCGTTTGCGATCATCGTCCGGGAAATCGCGCTCGTCCTCGTCCTCGTCCTCGTCCTCGGCTGCGCGTCCACCGCCAGTCGGCCGCCCAGTGATCGCGAGTTCACGTTCGGTCGCGACACCTTCGCCTACGCGAATGAGCTGGTTTGGGATTACGAGCCCGACCCCACAACCGGCGAAATGACCACGCAGCCGCGCGATCCCAAGCCGGACTACACGCATCACTGCTTTGTCGTGGCCCGGGCGGCCCGACAGTTTTTTGACTTCGCGCGATTTGATTCCGCGCAGCCCAAGGTCGCACCGGCGGAATACCGGCGGTTGATCGCCCGGGTGCTCGCCCGCGATCCCCGCACGGACCCTTCGCGCCGCGAACCGGTCGTGATCCCGGGATATGCGAATCTGCATGAGTTCAGCCGCGATTACGAAGGCCTGTTGAAGGAGGAATGCGGCGGTGCCTGGCACAGCTATGTGCAACGCGGCCACTGGCGGATGCTCTGGCCCCTCACCACGCGCCACCAGCAGCGGATGGCCCGGCGGCTCCAGGACGAACTCGAGCGGGGCGTCGCGCCGGTGATTCATCTGGTCCGCTTTCCGCAATTGACGATCAACCACGCGGTCGTGGTTTACGAGGCGGTCGCGACGGGCACGGGCGTCGAGTTTCGGTGTTACGACCCCAACAATCCGGTCGAGCCGCTGCTGATCACTTTTCGGAGCGAGGAACGCCGGTTTCACACGCCGCCGAACAACTATTTCGTCGGTGGCCGCGTGGATGTGTACGAGGTTTATCGCAACTGGCTGTACTGAGCCTCACGCAAAGGTCGCCAAGCACGTCAAGGAAGCAGAGTCCGCTGGATGGTCGCCTACGGAAGTGAAGGGCAGGTGAGGACGGGGCCGCAGTTTCTCGCCACCTTTGCGTCCTTGGCGACCTTCGCGTGAGGCAATCGCGACTTTTGGTTTGAATGGCAAGGCGACCTTCCTGTCGCCCGGTGAATCCGGAGAAGCAAAACAGCCGCGACGTTCACGTCGCGGCTGTTCGCAGGTGAGAAACTCCAGTCTGCTTAGTGGCAACCGCAGCCTTCGCCGCAACTGCCGCCTTCGTTGAAATCTTCTTCACCGGGCACGCGGCCCAGTTCGAAGGTCTTGCTGACGTACTTCGCGACCAGATCGCGCATCTTGAAGGCTTCATCCTGGGCATCCATGAAGCCGCGGGCGACCGGGTTGTTCAGAAAGGCCGCGCGCTTCTTCTCGAAACCCTCAATTTCCTCGGGCGTGAGCTGCACACCCTGGTGTTGTTTGTGGTGCAGGTATTCACCCTGTTCGGTGAGTTCCTGGTACTGGGCGCGG
>CAYXDZ010000354.1:0-4261 GCA_964463815.1 uncultured Verrucomicrobiota bacterium
GCCGCCGCCCGCGCCTTCGCTGTGATAAGTGTGAATCGTCCGGCCCTTGAACGCCGCAATCGTGCCTTCGACGAAGGTGGACTCGTTCAACGTGTCCGTGTGGATCGTCACCTGCACGTCATGCTTGTCCGCCATGCTAAGGCAGCAATCAATCGCGGCGGGCGTTGTGCCCCAATCCTCGTGCAGCTTGAGACCAATCGCGCCAGCGGCGATTTGTTCGGGCAGACCAGCAGGCATCGCAGTGTTGCCTTTGCCGGTGAAACCGAAATTGAGCGGGAGCGAATCCACCGCTTGCAACATCGCTTTGAAGTAAAACGGCGCGGGCGTGCAGGTCGTGGCGCAAGTGCCGACCGCCGGGCCAGTGCCACCGCCAACCATCGTGGTGAGTCCAGCGGCGATAGCCTCGTGCGCTTGTTGGGGACAGATGAAATGGATGTGCGAATCAAATCCTCCCGCCGTGAGAATCAAACCTTCGCCCGCGATGACTTCGGTCGTGACACCGACGATCATTCCTTTGGTTACGCCTGCCATCACATCAGGATTGCCAGCCTTGCCGATGCCGGAGACGAGGCCGTTCTTAATGCCGATGTCGGCCTTGTAGATGCCGGTGTAATCCACGACGAGCGCGTTGGTGATGACGCAATCCAGCGCGTCCTTCGCGCCGACACCAGCGGCCTGGCCCATGCCTTCGCGAATGACCTTGCCGCCGCCGAATTTGCATTCGTCGCCATAGACGGTGAAATCCTTTTCGACTTCGAGAATGAGCGAAGTGTCGCCGAGCCGGACCTTGTCGCCGGTGGTCGGACCGAACATGTCGGCGTAGTGAGAGCGTTTCATTTTGTGGCTCATGGGAAAATCAGTAGCGCAGACTGGTAGTCTGCTGTTTCGCCGACTGGCAGTCGACAGGCGTGGAAAGGTTCGGGGCGTTGGTGGATTGCGATGGGCCGCAGGTTGCCTACCTGCGACACAGCAGACTGACAGTCTGCGCTACGATGGTCACGCACCTGCATTTGCAAATCCCTTTTGCTTCACTCGCTTCAACGCGGCCTGCTTTCCAACGGCGGACACTTTACCACTGGCGAGATTGTTGCCGCCGCGAATGACTTTCTTACCGGCGATCTCGACCAACTTCACCGTCCTGGTTTCACCGGGTTCAAAACGAACCGCTGTGCCCGCCGGAATGTCGAGGCGTTTGCCGTAGGCTGCGCCGCGATCAAACTGCAACGACGCGTTCGTCTCGATGAAATGGTAGTGGCTGCCGACTTGGATCGGGCGGTCGCCGAGATTCGTGACGGGAATCTCCGCCGTGGCGCGACCGACGTTGAGTTCGATTTCGCCGCCTTTGATTTCGGTTGAGCCGGGAATCGGCTCTTCGGCGATGGGTTTGAAAACCGAAACATCCGGTACGGGCAGGAAACTGCCGTGGAGCGCGAGCACGAGATTTCCGTTCTCGCTGGCGATGGGATGATGAACGGTCACGAGCTTCGAGCCGTCTGGAAACGTCCCTTCGATCTGCACGTCGTAAATCATCTCTGGTACGCCGGACATGACTTGGTTACGCCCGAGCAATTGGCGACCGAGATTCATCAACTCGGCGACGCTTTTGCCGTCGCGGATGAATTCCAGCAGCACGGTGGCGATGAGCGCAACGGATTCGGGATGGTTTAGTTTCACGCCGCGCGCGAGGCGCTTCTGTGCAAGCGAGCCCGCTTGGTGCAGCGTCAGTTTGTCGAGTTCACGAGGAGAGAGATGCATAGGGAAAGCTCCAAATTCCAAGCTCCAAGCTCCAGAGAAACATCAAGCCCCAAACACCAAACATCGCACTCCGACGCACTCGGTCGTTGGAGCTTGAGGTTTGGAGCTTCTCTGGTGCTGGGATGTTGAAGCTTGGAGTTTTCATTACCATTTCCTTGCCCAGGGATCATCGCCGAGCAGCGCACTCAGCGGTTGCAGATGACGATGAATTTCCCGGCCCACCGACTCGGTGCTCTCACCGGCAATCCGTAATACCGCACCCGAACCAACCGGGCTGGCGCTGATGACCAGGGGCCCGCGCCGACTGACCGGGCGCGTGGCAATCTCCTGGAGCACTTGCCGGGCGAAAGGCTCCACCATCGGCCCGAGCAACAACAGCGTGGCCAGGCAATTGATGCGTCCCATGCGATGCGTTGAGGTGAGCGGTTGCCCCCCTGATTCCAGTTGCAGGGAATCAATGAATACCCGGCGGCCCTCGATCAGGACATCGTTACGACTTGCAAAGCGATCAAACTCCCAGCGTTCGCCACGCGCCGCCCGGCCGGCGGAAAGCCAGTCGAGCAGAACGAGGCTGGCGGAGTCGGCGAGGTTGAACATCTGCCGCTGGCGATACCGTGATCCCGCAAACGCCTGCACGGGGTCGGGAGCGAACACGAGCAGCGAATCTTCACCGAGGGTGACGTCCGACTCATGACCGCAGGCCCGAGACAAGGGATTGCGGTAAACCTTGGTGGAAGCCTGGGTACCTAGAAAACACCGGGCCTGCAAACCAACTTTCAGGTCCAGGCGCGTTTGGTCGCCCGCCACCAAACCGCCGCCAAAACTGCTCGTGTACGCCCACACGCTTTCGCCGCGCGCTTTCGGGGTCAGCAATTTCATCGGGCTGTGCGCACGGGCGGCCAGAACGGCACTAGCCCCGGCCACCCACCCAATTCTCAATTGAGCGGCTCCGCGATCCGTTTCCGTCCTGCCGCCGGGGTTGAGCACGGTTCAAACGCCGAGGTTCCAGAGGGTCAGCGCGGCCGCCAGCATCAGCCAACCGGCCGTGCGCAAAGCGTGACGCGGCAAGTGCCGGCGAACGAACTGAGCACCCGTCAGCACGCCGATACCGGTCAGCGTGATCGCGGCGACGTGGTAGGGGCTCGTCCACAAGTGAGTCGCCCCGCCGTCGAGCAGTCCGTGCCCCGGATGGGCTTGCAGTGTCAGGGCAAAGAGGAGGGCGGCGGCCGTGCCTGTCAGGCGGGGAAACCAACCTGGGCTTTGGTGAAACAGGGGGGGCTTCATACAGTGAGGTGCGTTTTTACCATGTCGTCATTGAGCTGCCGGATGGGCCCGCTGGCCACGATGGCACCGCGGTCCATGATGTAGAAGTCGTCGCCGACTTCGAGACAGAAGTCGAGGTATTGTTCGACCAGCAAGATGCCAATCTGCCCCTCGCGCTTTAACACCTTGAGCGCATTGCCAATCTCATCGGCCGTCTGCTCGTCCTCGCCGGAGAGGCCGTGCGTGCGCAGCTTTTTGATCGTGTCGCCAATCTGATCGATGATGTTGGGCTGGATGCCCTCGGTGGGTTCATCAAGCAGCAACACTTTCGGATTGGTCAACAAGGCCCGGCCGATGGCGAGCTGCTGCTGCTGGCCACCACTTAAAACGCCGCCTTTGCGGGACAGCATTTCCTTGAGCACGGGAAACAAACCGAAGACGCGATCCACTTCACCGTTCAGCTTGCGACCCTGGGCAATGGCCCCGATCCGGAGGTTTTCCTCCACTGTGAGATTGGGGAAGATGTCCCGCCCCTGCGGTACGTAGCCGAGGCCGGTGCGGGCGCGCTGCTCGGGCTTGAGCGCGCCGAGTTCGATGTGATCCAAAGTCACCGAGCCTGAATCCAGATTCACCAGGCCGACGATGGCCTTGAGCGTGGTTGTCTTGCCGACGCCGTTCCGGCCCATCAGGCAGACGACTTTGCCCGGTTCCACATTGAGGTTCACCTCGCGCAGGATGCGCGAACCATCGTAGGAAACCGAAATGTTGGAGAGGGTTAACATGAGGCGAAACTCCAAGGTCCAGGTTCCAGACTCCAAGGAAATGCCAAATTCCAAACCCCGGAGACTCCACGACGTATCGTGCGCTCCCGACTCTGCTTGAAGCTTGAAGCTTGAAGCGTCTTTGGAGCTTGGAATTCGGAATTGGGAACTTTCATCACGCTTTCTTCTTTCGCCCCAGATACACCTCGATCACCCGCTCGTTGTTCTGTACTTCATCCACGGTGCCTTCGCAAAGCACGCTGCCCTGATGCAGCACGGTGACGGTGCGGGCAATTTGGCGGACAAACACCATGTCATGCTCGATGACGATGATGCTATGCCGGCCGGCGAGACTCATCAGCAATTCACCCGTCTTGGCAGTCTCCTCGTCCGTCATGCCGGCGGCCGGTTCATCGACGAGCAACAACTTGGGATCCTGGGCGAGCAACATGCCGATCTCGAGCCATTGCTTCTGGCCGTGC
>CAYXDZ010000355.1:0-4242 GCA_964463815.1 uncultured Verrucomicrobiota bacterium
CGCCGGAAAAAGGGGCCGGGAAATTTTCAATCCTGCTCGCGCCCGAAAGGTCCGGGTTCAAAATTGAGCCCCGGCCGCTTGAACGCCTCGGCGGCGGGTTTCGTAATGGCCACGTGCGAGAGATGCAGGAAGGTCAGATTGGTCAGCGGTTTCAACGCCGCCAGACCCGCGTCGGTCAACCGCTCGCCGGACATCGCGAGATAAGTCAGGTTGGTCAGGGTCGCCAGTTGGTGGCAGTTGGCGTCGGTCGCGTTTTGTCCGTGCAGATCCAGATGCGTAAGCTTGGTCAACGATGCAATCCGGGCGATGCCCGGCTCCGACAAGACCAGGTCGCGCCAGTGGTCGGGCCGGGGATGGAACTCGCGGTTGATGACGAGCATGGTGAGATTGGTCAACCGGCTCACATGCTCCAGCGCGGCGTCGGTCAGGCGGTCCGCCCCTCGAATGTGAAGCTCCTCCAGCCGGGATAGACGACCGAGGGGCTCATAGACTCCCTCCTCGAAGCTGATGTTGGAGGCGGTCAGAGCTTTCAGATGTTGGAGTCCGGCCAGCGCCGCCCCGATTTCGGTCGTCAGCGAGCCGCCATGAAGCGCAAGCGTTTCCAGCACCGGCATCCCACCGATGGCCCGAACCACCGCCGCTGCGGGTGCCAGGCGGGTGACCGACAGCCCGATGATGTGCCCGCCTCCAATGGTCACCTCCGCTTCGGGATCCTCGGCGAAGAGCGACAACATGGCTTCACGCTCAGGTCCGGGAACCACCTGCAACCGCTCGACAAGCGCCGCCTGCCTTCGAGCCAGCGCGTCATTCAGATGCACCAGATTGCGCAACTGGTCCCGTTGCCAAATCAGCAACCTGTGACGTCCGTTCGAGGCTGGGGCCAGCACCAGATCGAAGTGGTAGTCCGCGGTCGGTGATCCATCGCCGCCCCCCCACCACAAACCACCCTTAGCGCCCGCGGCAGGCTTCAATCGCCACACCTGCCGCTCCTGCCCGGTGGGATCAAGGTGGTCCATCGGCGACATGTCGCAGTCGATCGAGGCATAGCCGATCAGAGTCCGCATGCCGGTGGGTTCACCCAGCACATCCATATCGTGCTTGTTGGGGTCGAGTGTGACGGTTGCGACGAGGTTGGTTTGAGCGCGTCGTTCTCCCGGACCGGCAAGAATAATCCCCGCTTCTACGGCCGCCTGCTTCATACCGAAGTCTGCCTGCGCGCGGTATCCGGCCAGACGGAGGGGTTGTGCCAGCGGACCGTCGGGCTTCACTTCCGCGCCGAACAGGCGCAGCCCGAGATCGGAAGGCGGCAGTGGGCGCGTGGCCCCAGGTTCCGTTGACAACGACTTGCGGGAGACCCACAGAAAATGCCCGGCGGCGGGAGAACTGTCGTGGACGAACCAGAACTGATGCGGGTGCTCACCCTGCGCAAACTCCACGGCATACAGCCGCTTCGCGCGTGACAATGCCCGCTGGTGGTTTCGTCCAAAGAGCATGATTGCCCGCGGATTCGCCTCGAGTTCCTCGCGTGGCACCTCCACAAAACGGGCGGGATGCGCCTCGGCCAGTTGACCGGTCGGAAAGCGCTCGTCGCCGAACTCGTTGAAGGTGATGTCGCGGATGTCGAAGAAAATGGTGCCCGCAAACGCATTTGAAACGGGCCCGCCCAGCACGAGTTCGAAGGCCCGAATCTTGCGCCGCCACGGATCGCCCGTGAACTGGAGCGGAGTGATCAGCGGTTCGGACCGCAGCCGCAAGCCGCCCGGTGGCTGGTCGGCGGGATTCTCCGCCCGGAAAGGCGACGCAGGAACGGGCGGCGCGGCGAGAGCCGGCAAACTGATGGGACGCGCTTGCCACCAAAGCAGCCCGCCGGCGCCTGCCGCCAGAACAATCAGGACAAAAAGCAGAATCCAAGTGCGGCTCCGGGCGGGTCGGGCGTTGGGAGTGGAGGCGTTCATGGGGGCGATCCGTTCAAGGTTCGACGGCCAGGACCTTGAAAAACTCCCGGTCCGGGCTGAGCGGTGGAATCTCGATCTCGGTGGTGATCGCCGGCAGGTCGAGAATGTCGCGCAACCACCAGTTCCGCAGATCGGGCGAGGACAGCAGCAGGTAGGTGTGCTCGACCGGGGCGGTGATGCGCAGGCGCGGCCAACCGTTCGCTCCCGGGGCGACGGCGGTGAGTTTGAGCGGTTGTCCGCCGTTCAAGCGCGCGATGCCCGGTGCGAAGTCGCCCAGCACGTAGATGCTGCCATCGGTATGCACCGCCACCCGCCGTGCCGGTACGATTGCCTGGAAACCGGGATCGTAATTGCCCTGATAGTCCAAACGCGCGACGTGAACCGGTGGCACCGGCGACTCCACCCAGCCCCGGCCGCTTCCCGGGCAGAACGTTCCGACAACGATCATCCCCTCCACGGGGAGCATCGCGATGTCGGTGATGCCGCTCACACCCGGGTTGTCCATTATTAGCCCTCCCAAGTTGGGTTGGCAGATGTCTGCCTGCGGCCGGAATTTTTGGTCGATGTTCCCCAGTTGACCTACGCGCGCAATACCCGGCTGGAGCCGGTCGTTCAACCAGTGGAAGTCGCCGCCCACCAGCAGTTGCCAGTTGAAGAGCGGCCGGATGACATGAACAGTGCCCGGAGGTTCCCCGTGCGGTGCCTGGGTTCCCGATCCAGTCCGGAACGTCGGGTCAACGGAGCCGTCGGGCAACAGGCGCGCGAGGCCGGGTAAAGGCGTGCCCGAGATGGCAAGGAAGCGACCCCCAAGCACGATCCGGCCGTCGGGCTGAAGGGCCATCGTGCGCACACCCTCCGGAAACGCTCGCCCGAAAATATACGGCGCGTAAGGCTCCACGAGCACAACGCCGTTTACGCCGAACGCGGCATCCCTCCGCCCGTCCGCGAGCAGGCGCGTCAATCCTTGCAGCGGCGGCGCATCGCCCCCGTACGGTTGCCGCCGGGCCCATGCCACGAGGATTTTTCCGTCCGGCTGAAGGACGAGGGCATGGACCGACTCGTCGGCGGCATCCTCGGTGAAACCGTCGCCGGGATCGAAGCTGGTGTCCACGGAGCCATCCGGATGCAGCCGCGCGAGGCCGGTGCGACTGTGGCCGGCAAAGCTCCAGAACCAGCCGCCGACCAGGAGCTTTCCGTCGGATTGCAGCGCCAGACTGCGAATACCGCCCGGCACGCCCGGAAAGGCCTCGCCATGGCCGGGTCCGGTTCCCGCATCAAATGAAGTATCTCGCGAGCCGTCGGGGAACAGGCGCACGATGCCGCCGACGGGCAGGCCGCTGAAATGGTCAAAATACCCGCCCAGCACGACCTTGCCGTCATCCTGGATGAGCAGCGACTCGAGTCGCGCAAGGGTGCCGTCGGCCATGGCCGGCCCGGAGCCCACGGCAAAGCCAGGGTCCACACTGCCGGGCCGGTCGTCGTCCGCGATCCGGATGGTCGCGGTGTCGTCGAGTCGGAGCAGCGGCTGGCTCCAGGGAGCCAGACAGGGCAACGGCTGAAAGACCGCCACCGTGAACTCCTCGTCCGGCTCTCCCCAGGGATCATCCCGGATCGCAATCGTAACCGGCTTCTCCGCTTCGCCCGGACCAAAGTTCACCCGGCGATCAACCGCCTCGAAGTCGGCCGGTGCGCGGGCGGTGCCCGAATGGGTGCGCACAAACACGGCAACGGGGTTCAGCCGTCCGATGCGGTGCAACATAAGTCTGATTTCTCCGACACTCTCGAAGCACTGGTACGAACTGGCGCCAAAGCTGAACCGCATGTCCACGTCTTGAATCGTCACGGTCGCGGTGGACTGGGGTCCGAGCGCGGCGCCGCCCAGCGGGTTGGTCAGCACCAGGATCACGGTTTCTTCCGGTTCCACCGCGTTATCATCAATCACCCACAGCTCGAAGGCCTTTTCCCCCGTCTCACCGTCGGCGAACTCGATCCGCCCGGAGAGCGGGAAGTAATCACCCGGTTCCGCCGTCGAGTCGGGGTGAATTCCGAAATCGACCGAGACGGACCCGTCGCTGCCGCCGGTGCGGCGAACGGCCAGCGTCACGGGTCCGGCGCATTCCGAGGTGGTGATCGACGTGCTGACAAACTCGAGGGTGCCGGGCTGTGCGGGGGCGATTTGAGTGCCCGAGATCAGAAGCGCCGCAGCACAACCGGAGGCGAGGTTGGATTTCATGAGTTCAAGTGTCGAACGGGTTTGCTTGCCACTCTAGTACGCGTCGTTCATCGG
>CAYXDZ010000356.1:0-4239 GCA_964463815.1 uncultured Verrucomicrobiota bacterium
GATGAAGCGGTTGGTGGCGGTGGTCATCACCACCAGGTCGCGCGGTTGCCCCACCACGCGGGCGCTGCCGAGGAGCCGGGGTTGCGCGGGATTGGAGATGTCATACGTGCGCAACATCGGTGTCGGTGCGTTGTCGAGCGCGTAAAGCCGGGCACCGTGGATGGCCGACCCGGCACCGCTGACCAGCCCCGGCAACTCGTAGCGGGCGACCGGCGGCGTGCGGAAGTTGAGATTGAAGGCTTCGGGCGCGGGCGTGCTGGGCCGCTGGTCGAGCGGGTTTCCACTCAGGTCGATCACGGAATCACCGGACACGGTGAGACTGTAATCCGTGTCGGGAACCAGCCCGGAAAAATAGAGTGTCAGCACCGTCTGATCGGCGCTCAGGCTGGCCCCCGTCGCAACCCCCGGCGTGAGTGGGCTGAGCACCAACCCGGTCAGGTTGCTTTCCACCTGACGGTCGATCGGTTCGTTGAAGACCAAAGTCACCAAGCCGGCCGCGTCCACCAGTCCGCCCTCGACGGGGAAACTCGTCGCCACGGCCGGTCCTTTTTCCTCGTTGGGGTCCGAGGGAGGAATCGGCGCGTCCCCGGTGGGCTGCGGTGCGCCGATGAAGCTGATGGGATAGCGGATGACCTTCGGTTCCCCCGCCGACGGCAGGGCGGAAATCCGCAGCACCACCCGGCGGATCGTGTTGGTGGCGGCCACGCGCCCATTCCAGATGGTCCGGTTGCCTTCGGTGACCTTGATGACCTCGGAGATGGTTACGTCCGCGACGCTCTGCCCCTCGGGAAACACCTGGTCCACGAAGACATTGACTTCCGGATTGCCTTGAAAACCCTGCGACGCCGTGACCTGCAGTTCCACGGACTCGCCCGCGGCCGGATACGGGGGGGAGTGCGCGGCGTTCACCTGTGGCGGGGCCTGAAGCATGAGCGGTTCGCGAAAGATGAAATTCTTATAGACGACCCCCGCAATGCTCAGGTCCGTCAGGGCCAGCATCGGTTCGCTCAGTTTCTCCCGGAACTTCGGATGCGTGGCCATCACCAGAAAGAAGTCGCCCGGCTTGATCTCGATGAACGGCGTCGTCGGCGCCACCATCAGGAAATTGCCGTCGCGATCCGAAGTGGTGTACACCATTCCGGGGCGGATGCGGCCGGGCACACTGCCCGTGAAGACATTTTGCAGCGTAATGAAGGCCCCGCCCAACGGTCGGCCCAAGAGCAGGTCACCCAATTGTTGAACCGTACTGTTAACCTGTCCGATGCCTTGAGACGCGAGGTCCAACGGACGCAGCCCGCGGTTCAATTGGGCGAAATTGAATCCTCTCAGCAAGGGATCGTTCACCGCGAACGGATTTGCCAACTGCGGTGAATCAAAGGATTGAACGGCTCGCCCTTTGATCACAATCGGATGGCCACCCATAAGAATCGGCATGAGGGCGTAGCGGAAAACAGTATTGGCAATGCCCGCCTGCGGCACGAGGCCGATCACCGTATCCACCGTTCCAAAAAACAACTGTTCTTCCTGATCTTGCAGTTGCGGTTGTTCGCCTGCCAGGCGAGGACCGCTCGCCGGAGCTGGCGCAACGGCGTCGGCCGGTTTGAACAGCATCTGGTCCAGCACTTCGAAGGCTTTGACACCATCGGTGTCAGTAACGCGCACCAGCGCAACAGCGGCTGCGAAGGGGTCGGCATTGGTCGGGTAACCAGCCGCCGCAAGATTCACCGTGAAATTGATCTGCATCGGCTCGGCGAGTGGCTGACTTTCCCCTTCGAGTATGAGGGGTGTCGCGAGTTGGACAGCGGTCTCGGGCACAGTGTCCCCAAGCAATTCCGCCAACTGGCTCGCTGTGGGCCGGCTCAAACGCAGTTTCGCCCGGTTGGGAATCGCTCCCGGTTCGATGAGGACTCTGACCGGTCCGCCGTCGCTTTGTGCTTCGAGGATGCCGCCTTGCGGATAGAGGCCAACGAAGCCGTCATCGAACTCCTGCCGGCTCACCGGGACGTACACCCGCGTGCCGTTCAGGTTCACGAAGGTCGCGCTCACGAAGTCCTCCTCCGTGCCGCTGATGAAGCTGCTGAAGCTCCCGTCCACTTTGCTCAACACGGTCTGCGTCTCGCCGGTGCTTTCGTTGACGAGGATCACCGGCACTTCCGGATCAGCGACCCCAGGCTGGCCATGCACCACGATCGCAAAGGGATCGTCGCCGGGTTCGAAGGCGGGGATATCATCGAGGATCGCGCTGGGCACGTTCGTCGCGCCCGGTTCGTAAATGATCAATTGCGCGGTCGCCACGCGCGTGCTCAACGGTACGGTCGTGAAGCTGAACTCGTTCTGGCCTTCGAGCGGCAGCCCGGTCGGATCGGCAATGGTCGCCGCCAGGCGCACACGGTAGGTGGTGTTGGCCTCCAGTTCCACGGCCGGGCTCAACGTCGCAATCGTGTTCCGCAGGTTCAGCGTCAGCGCGGCGGTCACGATGCTGTCGTCGGGTTTCAACAACTGGATCGCTCCCCCGATCACGGTCGCGGGGTTCACCGCTTCGTTGAACCGCAGCACCACGCTGCCCACGCGCGGCACGCGCGTGGCGTTGTGCGCCGGGGTGATCTGCGCCACGCGCGGTCCCGCCGGCGCGGTGCCCACATCCTGGTCCACCGGCGTCTGCGGATCGGGGATCGTCACGCTGACGAACCCGGTGTCGCCGGTGCGCGGGTCGGTGACGCCCAGTTCCACTTCTCCCACCGGCGCGACCAGTTGAAAACGACCCTGCGCGTCGGTCAGCGTGAGCCACGGCAGCCCGGTCAGGCGCACGGGCATGTTGGGCTGCACTTCGCCTTGTCCATTGCGCGCCACGCCGCTGATCAAGCCCTGCGCCGCGCCCACCTGCACGAGCACGAACTGACCGGACCCGCGCAGACCCGGCAGCCGTTCACCGGTCAAGGGTTCGAGGCTTTGCAAGTTGCCGTTGGCATCGCTCTGCAGGCGTTCCACCGGTTGCAGACCGTAGAACCCGGTTTCGCTCAACACGCGCGCAACGACGAACCACCCGTCGGCCGGCGCGCCCGTCAACTGCGCGCCCAGCGTCCCGGTCAAGGTCGCGCCATCCACGGTGAGATCGAACGCCCCCACGACTTGCTGCCCTTCACTGACCAGGTTGGTGAACACGGTCGCGTCCAGCCGCCGTAAGCGGATCGCACTCGGGCCCGTAAGCCGTCCGCTGCCGGCGAGCAACCGCACGCCGTCCGCGCCCACTTGTCCGCCGCCTTGATCCAGCACCTGGCCGTCGAAGGGTTGTTCGGGCAGCACATCCACGCGCACGGTGGCTTCCTCGAGTTGATCGCTCCCGAACAACAGCACCGGCCGCATCGGAAAGCTCGCGTGCAACGTCCGCGGATCGGCATCGCCCGGCCGCTGATACCCGACGATGAAGTGTTCATACTGCGGCGTGAGCCGGAGCGAGCCGTCGCTCAACAGATAGGTCTCGGTGACTTCACCCCGCAGGAGGTAACCGCTGGGCAGGTTCGCCGCCGCGTGCGTGAGGACGAGGTTCGCCGTGCCGGTGACGAACTCGGGGATCACGCTGGCCGGACTGGCCGGTGGCGTCACGTTGCCGGTGGCGGTGAGGCCGGCGGGATCGCTCGCGCCCGCGCTGCTCCCGGCCAGGGCCTGGCCGAGCTGCGCGGCCGGCGGGGCGAGGTCGCCCGCATCGCCGACGACGAGCGCATAGGCCCCCGCGCCGGGCAGGAGCGCGGTCACCGCGTTGGTGCCCTGGCCGGCGAGGGTCTGCACGACCAGCCATTGCCGGCCGGTCTCATTCCACCGCACGAGCGCGGCGGTCTCGTTGCCCGTGATCGGTCCGGCGGGTCGCAACGCGGCGTTCACCGTGCCCGTCACCGGACTGCTGCTCTCCAGCCAAAAGCTGTTCAACGGACTCCAGCCCGCGGGCAGGAACGCCGGCAGGTTCTGGCCGGTGAGCGGTGTGAGCGTGATCGTCGTGCTCTGGCTCACCGCGCCGGCACCAAACTCGATGGCAATCGTCCCCGTCGCGTTGCTCACGGTCGTCCCGCCCAGCGGGGTCACGGCGGAGGTCTGGGGCGAACGCTTCGTCAGGCGCGGGTTGGGCAGCACGGTCGTGCGATCCGCTGCCAGCGTTTGTCGGCGCCACACGGGCAGATAACCGTCGGTGCTGAACTTCAGCAGATGCTCGCCCGGTCCCTGGCCGAACGACGCCACACCCGAAGG
>CAYXDZ010000357.1:0-4230 GCA_964463815.1 uncultured Verrucomicrobiota bacterium
GGCCTGCCGACCGAGGGCGGCGGCCGGGGCGATCTCTACGCGGTGATCAGCATCGTCGTACCTGAGGAGATCGACGCCGAGGACCGTGCACAATGGGAGCAACTCGCCGCCAGGTCCACCTTCAACCCGCGGAGGACGCCATGACCGCGCAGCGAAGAAAATCTACCCCGGCCCGGGCCACCGGCTATTCGCTGGAACAGGTGGTGAAAGTCACCGGCGTGAGCCGCGCCTTGCTGGTGGCGTATTGCGAGAGCGGCGTGCTGCCGTTGTCGCCCGAAGAACTGGCGGAGCGCGAGTTCGGTGATGACCTCATCCGGACCATCCGGCGCGTCGAGTTCCTGCGCCAGCACCACGGCATCAACCTGATGGGCATTCGCATTATCGGTGAATTGACCCGCGAAGTGGAGCGTTTACGGGAGGAGTTGCGATTTCGGATGGGACAGTGAGCGGCGTCAGTTTGGGGGTGTGAACACCTTTCCATTGAGCTTTTCAACCGCTCTGGTTTACTCGCGCGCATGTCCATCGTTCGCTGTCTGTTCGCCGGAGTTCTTTCCGGGTATCTGTTATTCACCTCAAGCCTGCGCGCGGCCTACCTGGCGGGCGTTCACTACTGCAACAAGACGGCCCTCTACGCGGAAGCCCAGGCCGCCGGCAAGGCCCGGCAGTACGCGCCCAGCCGCGAGATCGACATCACCCATCAGGCGCTGGACGTGACGCCAGATTTCGACCGGCGCAGCGTTGCGGGCACGATCCGGATCGAGTTCCAACCGATTGCGAAACCGCTGCCCGAATTGAAGCTCGATGCCGTCGATCTCGCGGTGGCCACGGTCGAAGCGTCCGCCGCGATCCTCGGCTGGCAGAACACCGGCGAGCAGTTGATCCTCACCTTCAAGGACGCCATCCCTGCAGACACCGCCTCCTGGGTAAAGATCACCTACTCGGCGGAGGAACCGGCGAAGGGACTTTATTTCCGTACGCCCGCGATGGGTTACAAGGACGGCGACACGCACCTCTGGACGCAGGGCGAGATGCACGAGGCGCGGCACTGGTTCCCCAGCTACGATTATCCGAACGAAAAATTCACCACCGAGATGATCTGCCGCGTGCCGGACGGCATGGTTGCGCTCTCGAATGGCAAGCTGGTTTCCCAGGAGCAGGACGCGGCCTCCGGACTCGTGGCCTGGCGCTGGCTGCAGGAGCAGCCGCATGTGAACTACCTCGTCACGCTTTGCGCCGGTTACTTCGAGAAGATCGAAGACCGCTACAACGACATCGCGCTCGCGTTCTGGACGCCGCCTTCGCAGATCGAGTTCGCGAAAAATTCCTTTGCCGGCACCAAGGAGATGCTGGCGTACTACGAACGGGAAACCGGGTTGAAATATCCCTGGGCGCGTTACGATCAAGTGGTGGTGGACGACTTCACCTGGGGCGGGATGGAGAACACGACGCAAACGACGCTCACCGACCGCACGCTCTACCCCGACGAACTGGCGGGCACGCGCAGCAGTCTCGGGCTGGTGGCGCACGAGCTGATCCATCAGTGGTTCGGCAATTACGTCACCTGCAAGGACTGGAGTCACATCTGGCTGAACGAGGGTTTTGCCAGTTACTACGAAGCACTTTACCGCGAGCACGCGCATGGCCGGGAGGAATTTCTCTGGGACATGCTGGGCAAGAGCCGCAGCGTGCTTGACCGTCCCAACGACGTCATTCCCATCGTTTATCGCGGCTACGATGATCCGGTCGAGCAGTTCGGTTTTCGCGCTTATCCCAAAGGGGCATGGATTCTCCACATGCTCCGAAGCCAGCTCGGGCCGGACCTGTACCGGCGGTGTGTGCAAACGTATCTCGAACGCCACCCGTTCGGCGTCGTCACCACCGAGGATCTGGTGAAGGTGATCGAGGAACTGTCCGGCCGCGATTGGGACCGCTTCTTTGATCAGTATGTCTATCACGCGCACCAGCCGAATTTGAAGGTGGCTTACTCGTGGGATGAACGCTCGAAGCTGGCGAAGGTTTCCATCCAGCAAACGCAGACCCTCGGGCCGACCGTGCGGTTGTTTCATCTGCCGTTGAAGATTCGTTTCAAGGCGGGCACGGCGATCACCGATGGCATCGCGCACGTCTCGCAGCAGAGCGAGGACTTCTATTTTGCGCTGCCCGGCAAGCCCGAGATCGTGCGGGTCGATCCCGACTACACCTGGCTGGCGAAGGTCGAGTTCCCGCTGCCGAATGAAATGCTCCACGCGCAACTCCGCGATCCCGCCGACATGATCGGGCGCGTTTTCGCCGTCGAACAACTGGCGAAGAAGCAGGACAAGACAACGGTGGAGAAGCTGCAGCACGCGCTGAACACCGATCCGTTCTGGGGAGTGCGGCTCGAAGCGGCGAAGGCCTTGCGACAGATTGAAAACGAAGGCGCGCGGGCCGCCCTGCTGGCCGCAACCGACCAACCGGACGCCCGTGTTCGTCGCGAGGTCATTCAGGGCATCGCCTCGTTTTATCGCGAGGAAACGCCGCCGGCCTTGACCGAAGCCATCGCCGCCGAAGCGAATCCCGATATCCAGGCCGACGTGATTCGCGCGCTGGCCGCGTATCCTGTTGATTCGGTCAGGGAAACGTTGCTCGCGCAGCTCCGCTCCACCAGTTACAAGCAGATGCTCGCGGAGGCGGCGCTGGACGCCATCCGCAATCAGCGGGACCCGGCTTATCTGGAGGTGTTGTTGAACGTGTTGAGCGAACGGGAAGGGGACTTCACCCCCGGTGGTTTCAGCAGCGGATTGAACACACTCGCGCTCCTGGCGGCGGATGAAGAAGACAAGACGGTTTACCGTGAATTTTTGCTGCGACACATGAACCATCTCAAACGCGGCGTGCAATTGGCCGCCATCCGCGCGCTTGGTACCTTGGGAGATCCGCAATCCATCGCGGTGCTGGCCACCTTTGCTGCGGGGAGCCAGGAATCGCCGCGCACCCAGGCTGCCGAAGAAGCGATCCGGCGATTGCGTGAAGGCCGGCCGCAAGCCGCCGAAGTCAGCACGCTCCGCAACGAAGTCATGGCGTTGCAAAAGCAGAACCGCGAGTTGAAGCAGCAGTTTGAGGAAACGGTGAAACGGATCGAGGCCGGAAAGCAGGCTGCCGGGGCCGTCGCGCCCGCACCGGAGCGGAGGCGCGGATGGTTTGACCGCAGACGAGACTGAAGGCTGTAATTGCTTACGTCGCGATCAACGCAGTTCGGTCAAGCCCGACTGCGGCAAAGAACGGTTGACCCCTGAGCGGTGCTTTGTCGATTCTCTGCCGTCGTTGATGCCGGCCGACGGTGCTGCGCCCACTCGATGAACCTACCCAACCAACTGACCGCGTCGCGCTTTGTCCTGACGCTGGTTTTCCTGCTCGCGCTGTTCCTGGAGTTTCGGTTCAACACCACCCTCGCGCTGGCCATCTTCGTCATTGCCAGCGTGACGGACTGGGTGGATGGCGTGATTGCCCGGCGGCGCAATTTGATCACGAACTTTGGCAAGCTGATGGACCCGCTGGCGGACAAGATCTTGACCTGCTCGGCCTTCATCGCGTTCGTGGGCGAGGGCTGGATCGCCGCCTGGATGGTGGTGCTCGTGGTCACGCGCGAGTTGGCCATCACCGGGTTGCGGTTGGTGGCGGCGTCCAAGAACCTCGTGCTGGCGGCCGAGGGCTGGGGCAAGCACAAGACCATCTGGCAGATCGTGACGATCATCGCGATTCTCGTCCTGCACAGTCAGGGCGAATGGGCGGCATTTGGCGGGCTGTTTGCGATCGAGATCGGGGGCCGGTCCTGGGTGGCGTGGTTCACCGACTTCTCCAAATGGATTATGGTCGGGTTGACCGCCCTCTCCGGCTGGCTCTACCTGTGGAACAACCGGGAGATTTATCTGAGGGATATGTGATGGTAGCAATCTCGGGTTTAGCGCATCCAATGACCGATGAATGCCGTGCTCGTTTTGGGAACGCCGGATTTGGGATGGTGGGAGATCATCGCGATTCTCATCATCATAGTGGTTCTGTTTGGGGCGGGGAAGTTACCGCAGCTCTTCATGGGATTGGGAACTGGCATCAAGGAGTTCCTGCGTTCCACAAGACAAAATAGGGAGGACTTGGGAATGAATCCGGAAGAACCTGAACGAAGCCCGGAAACTTCAACGAGTGTTTCTGCCGCCCTCGTCGTCTGGCTCGCCCAGGGCTTTGGCCTCGGCC
>CAYXDZ010000358.1:0-4198 GCA_964463815.1 uncultured Verrucomicrobiota bacterium
ATCTGGTTGTTGCTGACCTGGAATCGTGGTGACGATCGCGAACCGGACATCATCGCGGGCCGGAGCCGGGACACGCGCCGAGTTTACATTACGCATTCGACCGATGACGGTTTAAATTGGGAACCGCCCAGGGAGATCACCACGAACGTGAAACTTCCCAACTGGACGTGGTACGCCACCGGACCGGGCGCGGGCATTCAAATCGAGCGGGGTCCGCACGCCGGCCGGCTGATCATCCCGTGCGATCACATCGAGTCCGGCACCGAGCACTATTACTCGCATGTGATCTACAGCGACGATCACGGAGCGACCTGGCAACTCGGCGGGCGCACGCCCCGCCACCAGGTCAACGAATGCCAGGTCGCCGAACTCCCCGGCGGCCGCCTGCTCCTCAACATGCGCAACTACGACCGCAACCAATCCGCCCGCCAGATCGCCTTCAGCGACGACGGCGGCCAGTCGTGGCGGGACCAGCGGTTTGACGAAGCGCTGATCGAGCCCATCTGCCAGGCCAGCCTGCGCGGGCACTCCTGGACGGACGACGGCGCGGGCCGCGTCCTGGTGTTTTCCAATCCCGCCAGCCGCACCAAACGCGAACGCCTGATCGTCCGCGCCAGTCTGGACGCCGGTCAGACCTGGCCTCGCCACCGCGTGCTCCACGCCGGCCCCGCCGCGTATTCCGATCTCGTCGTGTTCGCCAACGGTGACATCGGTTGTCTGTTTGAGGCGGGTGAAAAAGGCCCTTACGAAAGCATCCGGTTCGCGCGCTTTGAGTTCGCGACGCTAACCGGGGAGTAAGTTTGCTCGGCAAGAAATCCAGTGCGCCGGCGCGGTTGGTTCAGAACATCCTTGCCCGCGTCGTTTTGCGCCCGATACCTTCCGACATCCGTTTCACTTATTACGTATCACGCATCACGTTTCCATGAACACCGTCAATCAACTCCGCACCATCAAGAAAAACACCGCCGCCAAGGTGGAGGCCGAACTCTCCCGCACCGGTGGCCTGCTCCGCCTCGCGCCCGCCTGGGTGCCGCGCTCGTTCCTCCAACCCGGCCTGCGCATCAAACTGCATCCCGACGACACCTACGCCTACGGCGCGAATCGCGGCGGCATTGATGAACGCTGGTTCGCCTCGACGACCGTCACCGCCAACGAAGGCCGCGCCTGGGACGAGGGCCTGAACTACTGCGTCGTCGGCAAGGAACGCTTCACGCTCAAGCAGGCCGTCGAGGATTGCGGCGCGACGCTCGTCGGCAAATCGATCTGGAAGAAGTATGGCCGCTGGCCGGTGTACTCGAAGTTCTTCGACAACATGGGACCGATTCCTCACCACATGCACCAGTCGCAGCAGCAGGCCAAGCTCGTCGGCCAGGAAGGCAAGCCCGAGAGCTACTACTTCCCGCCGCAGCATAACAACGTCGGCAACAACTTTCCCTACACGTTCATGGGCTTCGAGCCGGGCACGACCAAGGCCCAGGTCCGCAAATGCCTCGAGGATTGGAACAAGGGCGACAACGGCATCCTCGATCTCTCGAAGGCGTATCGCCTCAAGCCCGGCACCGGCTGGTTGATTGATCCGTGCATTCTTCACGCGCCCGGCAGCCTTTGCACCTACGAGCCGCAATGGGGAAGCGACGTGTTCGGGATGTATCAAAGCATGGTCGAGGGCCGCTACGTCCCCTGGGGCCTGCTCGTGAAAGACATGCCGAAGAGCAAACACAAGGACCTCGACTTCATCGTGGACCAACTTGATTGGGACAAGAACGTGGACCCGAACTTCAAGGATAACCATTACCTCGAACCCGTCCCCGTGGCCGACACGCGTAAGGAGGGTTTCGTGGATCGCTGGATCGTATATGGCAAGGTCGATGGCGAGCAACTCTTCACCGCGAAGGAACTCACCATCGAGCCCGGCGTGAAATGCACCATCAAGGACACCGGTGCCTACGGACTCATCTGCGTGCAGGGCACCGGCAAGATCAACGGCCAGCCGCTCGTCAGCCCGAAGCTCATCCGCTTCCACGAACTGACCGAGGACGAATACTTCTGCACCGAGGACGGCGCGAAGAACGGCGTGACCTTCGAGAACACCAGCGAGACCGAACCGCTCGTCACGCTCCGCTACTTCGGCCCCGAAGTGAACCCGGATGCCCCGGCGATGGGCGCCTACAAGAAGAACAAGTTCAATTAAGCCATGCCGCCCGACTCGTCAGCCAAACCCGATTCGCATTGACCCTCATTCGCCGGCCAGGCCGGCGGCGCGGAGTTGCTCCTGAAAACGGCCGGCGCGCTGGGGGAAGTATTCTTCCAACAGCCGCCGTACTTCGGGCTCCCAATGATCCGCCACGGTGTAAAGTTCGTACGGCCCTTCCCGATACGGGTGAACGTCGCGGCGGTAATCGCCCCAGCGGGCGGATTCGCCAATCATCGCGGGCCGCACCGCATCCGCCAACCGACGATACCGCGCGGCGGCTTCTTCCGGTGACAACGCGCCGCCCGCTCCCATGACCTCCCCCACCCGTTGGGCAAAAGCCGCGCGAAACGCCCCGTTCTCCCGGAGTTTCTGAAACAGCCGTGCGGGGGATTGATCGTCATCCATCGCGAGTGAATTGGCGTCGATCTCCTCCAGGGAGCGTTCGCCATCCCACATCAGAAAATGGTAGCGGCCGTTATGCTTGCGCTTCCGGCCGGCGTACCAGTTGGAGGCGCGGTCCATGTCGGCCGAGCCGCCGTAGAGATGCACCAGCATGAAGTCGATGAAGGCCGGCACGTCGAGCAGTTCCCCGAGACGGCGATAGCTTTCCGGCGAGGCCAGGCCCGCGTTGGCGAGCGCGAAGAGTTCGTCCCACACCACCGTGTCGCCGGAGAGGAGGTTGGCGGCGTTGCGCGCATCATAATCCTCCGGATCGCCACCAAAAGTGGCGGCAAGGAAATCAGCGCCCGGCCGTTCGACGAGGTTGTAGAGACCCCAGTAAAGGCCGTTGAGATAAAGATGCACGAACGTGCCGCGTGCAGCGGGCCGGTCCAGTTCGCGCAACGTGTCGCGCATCCACTGGTCGCGCAGCAGTTCACCGCGCCGACGCTCGACGCCGCTCCAGTGCAGCCAGGAATTGTTGCACCCGGCCCGCAGGATCAATTCGCGGAACCGCTTCGCACCCCCGGGGCCGAACAACGGATGCTTGAGCTCGGCTTCCCCGTAATCCGCACGGAACACGAGCCGGAACGAGTGCTTCGGGCTTTCCTCGGGCCGCCGGCTCCAGCCGCCCTGGATGCGCACGCCGCAGTTGGCCCGCGTCGCCCCGGCGTGATCCGCCGGCAGCCACTCGAACGATCCGGCGCGTTCCCATTCGTTGCCGGACTCCAGCGGATGCGCGTAGATGCCGGCATCTGCGGCAAAGAGGCTTTCCGGCGGCACCGTGAGCGAGACCGTCGGCAGGGCGCGCAGTCCCGCGACGAAGGCTTGTTCGCTCGTCGGCCCATCAAGAATCTCCGGGTCCAGTTCGTAGTCGGCCGTGACCGGTTGGCCATTTCGCATGCCCCAGGTATCGGGAAAACCCGTTCCGTCCTGCCCTGCAACTTGTTCGGGGAAAATGTAAGTGTGCGTGACCGGATCACCGGACTTGTAGCCCGGCCGGAGCGCCACCGCGCGCAACACGGTCGTGCGGTTGATGGTCAACGGGGCGGTGTAGCGCAGGCCGTTGGTGGCGGAAGGGTGTGAACCATCGAGCGTGTAACGAATCTCCACGCCGAAGGTCTTGCTCGTGAGTTCCAGTGGAAATGGTCGGTCGCGCAGGCCGCCCTTTTCACTGAAGCGCACGCCGCCCGCCAGGCCGATCATCTCATCCTGATTCGGCCCGAACGGCGTCGGCGTCAGCAGAAAGGTGAGGGTGCGCGGCTGCGCTTCACCGCCAAACGCATCGGGATGCAGGCCAAACGAGACGTCGCCAACCTGCGCCGGATACTTGGGCAGAAACTCCTGCACCACGCGCCCCTCAGGACTGATCAACGCCAGGTACTCGCCCTCCTCGTCGAGGCGGAAACTCGTGTGCAACGCGCTCGCGGGATTGGTGAAGTTATTTCCGGTGGCAAACACCACGAGGAAGCCGCCGGCAGGAAGCTCGATCTGCGGGAACCGCCAGGGTCTGGTCTGTCGCCGGAAATTGTCGGTGAGCACCCAGCCTTCGAGATTGATCGGGGC
>CAYXDZ010000359.1:0-4194 GCA_964463815.1 uncultured Verrucomicrobiota bacterium
ATCGCCTGTACGTCGTAACCGTCGTCCGTCGTCAGCGACGGCAGGCCGAGCGCCGTCACCGCTGACGTGGTGAGTTGGTGGCGGTGCGTGGCGATCTTCTTCCAGCCTTCGGCCGTCGCGAATTTCTTCAGCTTCGCCTGGGCGGCGGCTTCGCTTTCGAGCAGGTGAAAATCCGTCTTCAAGTCCATGGACGCTTTCTGAAAGGCCGCCACCTGTTCGTCGAACGATTCACCCACTTGCGGCAGCCATTGCTGGAATGAGCCGCCCGTTTCGTGGTGTCCGTCAGGCGCGGCATCGTGATGTCCGGCCATGGGTGCCGCAACGGTGAGTCCTTCGCGGATGCGGGCAAAGATGGCGTCGCGTTCAGTCATCGCCGTTCCCTCCACAGTTGCTTGAAGCTTTTCTCCGCCACGCGCGGCGTTTCCCGCGTTTGCGTCCAGGCACGGGCCGGATCGAGCCGGGTGCCTTTCACCAGCCCATGCAACGGCTGCAACAATCGCGCGAGCCGTTGACCGAGGGCGAACAGCCGCACGTCATTCGCCGCAACGGCAAACAACCGGAACGCCAGTTGTTCCAGCCGCGAAGGCTTCTCGGCGACGGCGTTGCGCCGGTTGTGCAACAGGTGATGATGCAGATCGATCTTCACCGGGCACGTCTCGGTGCAGGCACCGCAGAGCGAGCTGGCCTGCGAAAGATGCTTCCAATCCTGCAAGCCGCGCAGGTGCGGCGTGATCACCGAGCCGATCGGCCCGCTGTACGTCGTGCCGTAAGTGTGGCCGCCGACATTGCGGTAGATCGGGCAGACGTTCAGGCACGCGCCGCAACGAATGCAGGATAGGGCGTCACGTTGCTCGGCATCGGCGAGCAACCGTGTGCGGCCGTTGTCGAGCAGCACGACGTGATACTCATCGGGACCGTCGGCTTCGCCCGGTTGACGCGGTCCGCCGTAAAACGAGTTGTAGCCAGTGAGCGTCTGACCCGCACCGGCCGTGGCGAGCATCGGGAGAAACAGCGCGAGATCCTCCAGATTCGGTAGCACCTTCTCGATGCCGACCAACGTGATCATCGTCTTCGGCAACGCGGCGGTGAGGCGCGCGTTGCCCTCGTTCTCGGTGATCGAGATCATGCCCGTCTCGGCGATGGCGAAGTTGCAGCCGGTGATGCCGACGTCCGCGGTGATGTATTTCTGCCGGAGCGCACGCCGGGCGATCATCGTCAGTTCCTCCGGCTCGCGGGTGGGCGCGCTGCCGAGTTCCTTCTCGAACAGGTCGCTGATCTCCTCGCGCGTCAGGTGCATCGCCGGGAAGACGATGTGATACGGCGCCTCGTGCCGGAGTTGGACGATGTATTCGCCGAGGTCGGACTCGACGACCTCGAAGCCCGCCTTTTCGAGCGCGTCGTTCAGGTGAATCTCCTCCGCCGTCATCGCCTTCGACTTGATGATCGATTTCGCTCTCTTCGCCCGGATGATGCCGAGCATGACGTCACGCGCCTGCTGGGCGGTGCTGGCGAAATGGACCTTCGTGCCGCGCGCTTCCAGCTTCTCGACGAGGCTGCGCAGATGTTCGTCGAGATGATTGATGGCGGACCACTTGATCTCGGCGGCGGCCTGGCGGGCGGCCTGCCAGTCGGCGAAGGCGGACTTCCGCAGATCGCGCGCGACCTCGTATTTGCGCAGCGCGGTCTGGATCAACCCGCGGTGTCGGAGATCGCGCGTGAGCCGCGATGCGTCGGACATGAACTGGTCAACGGCAGTGGTCATCCGCTATTCATCGCGTCGCCAAAATCTCCGCCAGGTGGATCGTCTTCAGCCTGCGATCCTGTTTGTCCGCGAGTCCCTGAATGTGCATCAGGCAGCTTGAATCGTTCGAGACGATGTAATCGGCGGTGGTGGCTTTTGCGGAATCGCATTTTACCTCGCCCATCGCGGTCGAGATCATCGGAAACTTCGCCGAGAACGTCCCGCCAAAGCCGCAGCACGTCTCGGCGTCCTGCATCTCGACCAGTTCCAAGCCCTTCACCGCCGCGAGCAGTTTGCGCGGTTGTTGTTTGCAACCCAGCTCGCGCAGGCCGTGGCAGCCGTCGTGGAAGGTCACCCTGCCGGGGAACGTCGCACCGACATCCGTCACCCCGAGCTTGTCCACGAGGAACTGCGAGAACTCCCAGGTGCGCGCGCCGAGCGCCTTCGCGGCGGCCTCCTCGGGCTGACCGGCGAAGAGCTGGGGATAAAACACCTTGAGCATCGCGCCGCACGAACCGCTGGCGATCACGACATGCTCGGCGTGGGCCAGGTGCTTGAGCACGTTGCGCGCGACGAGCCGCGATTCGTCCCAGCAACCGGAGTTGAAGGCCGGCTGGCCGCAGCAGGTGACCGCCTCCGGCACGTCAATCGTGTGCCCGAGCCGTTCCAGGACTTCGACGATGCTCATCCCGACGCGCGGATACAGCGTGTCGATGAAGCAGGGGATGAACAGGGTTACTTTCATGTCGGTCGGCGGGCGCAGTGTAGGGCGGGCCATCGGCCGTTGCCAAGCTGTGGTTGATGCGACGACACCGCCGGATTGCAAAAACTGGTGAGCACGCTAGCCTCGGGCATTCCTTCAACGGGAACAACTCGTATGAAACTTCAATCACGCTTCGCTGGCTGGCTGTGCATTTTCCTCCTTTCAACCCTGACCGCGACATCGGCGGGTTATGAAACCGTCTCCCTGGGCAAACATAAGGCGGTGGCGAACCGGGTGCTCGCCCGGTTCAAAACAGAGGTTGCGGCACCGGATCGAAACAACGCCCTCGACAGTCAGCGCGCCCGGGTGCTGCGCGCGTATGGCCTGGTTTCGGACCTGGTCGCCATTGAACTGCTCCCCCTGCCCCGGCCCAACGCGGTCGTGCCCGCCCCCGCCAAAGACACGGCTGATGCCGGCAAGGAACTGCTCCGCCGCGTCAAGGCGCTGCAGGACACCGGCGCGTTTGTCTATGTGGAACCGGACTACATCGTGACCGCGTCGGCCACGCCCTCCGATGCCTCATACCAGAACGGCACACTGTGGGGATTGAACAACACCGGTCAAAGCGGCGGGGTGGCCGGAGCGGACATCTCGGCACCGGCCGCCTGGGACATCACCACCGGCAGCCCGAACGTGATCGTCGGCGTGATCGATTCCGGCATCCGCTACACCCACCAGGATCTGGCGGCGCGGATGTGGACGAATCCCGGCGAGATTCCCGGCAACGGCATCGACGATGATGGGGACGGTTACATCGACAATGTTTACGGCATCAACGCGATCATCGACAGCGGCGACCCGATGGATGACAACGACCACGGCACGCACGTGGCCGGCACAATTGGCGCGCAGGCCAACGGCGGCGGACCTCATGTCGGCGTCGCCTGGAACGTGCGGTTGATGGCGCTGAAGTTCCTCGACGCCAACGGCAGCGGCAGCACCAGCGACGCGGTGCAGTGCATTGATTTCGGTCGGCAAAACGGGGCGAGAATCCTGAACAACAGTTGGGGCGGCGGGGGTTATTCGCAAAGTCTGGTGGACGCCATCATCGCCGCGCGCAACGCGGGCATCCTGTTCGTGGCGGCGGCGGGCAATGAATCCAACAACAACGACGCCTTCCCGTCGTATCCCGCGACGTATGAAGTGGACAATGTGATCTCCGTGGCGGCGGTGAACCGGGCGGATCAACTGGCGAACTTTTCCAATCGCGGCGCGAGCACGGTGCATCTTGGTGCGCCCGGCGTGGACATCTTCTCCAGCACGAGCGGTTCGAACACCGAGTACAAGACCTTCAACGGCACCAGCATGGCGGCTCCGCACGTCGCCGGCGTGGCGGCCTTGATCTGGTCCGCGTTTCCAGCGGCCAGTCTGGCGGAAGTGCGCCAGCGCCTGCTGGTGGGCGTGGTGCCGGTGGCGGCATTGAACGGCCAGACCATCACCGGCGGTCGGGTGAACGCCCTCAACTCCTTGACGGCGGGGGTCGACGGCACGCTGGAGATCAGCGTGAATGTCCCTGGTGGTTTGCAGGTGAATCCCGGAGCCGCCGTTCTGGTGCGGGTTCGCGTCACCGACCTGGTGGCAATCAACAATGCGACCGTCGCCGGCACCCTGTCCACAGGGGGCAACCTCACTTTCGTCAACAGCGGCACCGGCCCGGACCCGGTCGCCAATGACAACGAATACTCGGCGC
>CAYXDZ010000360.1:0-4188 GCA_964463815.1 uncultured Verrucomicrobiota bacterium
CCCCGGTTCGTGCCGCCGGAAACCAGCTTTCCCTCGGGAGTGAAATGGAGGTTGAGGATGCCTGTCGAGAGACCTTCGCGAAACGGGTAACAGGCTCCCTGCCAGACCCCGTTGATCTGCTCGGTGGTGGCCCGCATGATGATGGACTGGGTGTAGTCCCCAAGAAACATTTGATCCGCGAAGGGGCCGAACCGGCCCTGGGTTCGGTCCACCACGAAGCCGGTGATGGAGCGGCCCATGCGGATGTAGGGAAAGACCACGGCGTAGGGCTCGAGCTCGGGAATACGTTCCGTTTCCACGATGAGGCGCGAGGGGGATTGGGGCGTCGCGGGAGCCGCGCCCAGGTTTGGCGCATACTCATACCAGTTGAAGCTGACGGGGTGGCCCATGAATCCGCCTTCCCTTACGAACTTCAGGCTACAGGCCGAATTCCACGGCCCCTGACTCTCGATGTAAAACAGGGCGCCATGTTCATTAAAGCCGATGCCGCCGGGGCTCCGCAGACCGCTGGCGATCGGCACGCTGGCACCCTCCGGGGTGATTTTGAACGCCCACCCGCGAAACAATTCGCGCGAGTGGTAGGAGTTGGACAAACCCAGCGCGACATAAAGATTGCCCTCGGGATCGAACTTGGAGCCGAAGGCGTATTCATGGTAATTGCCGTAGCCCCAAGCGTCGGAGATCACCTCGAAGCGATCAGCCCGGCCATCGCCGTTGGTGTCCGAAACCCGGGTCAGCTCGCAACTCTGGGTGACGTAAAGCGCCCCGTCCTTCCAGGCCAGCCCGAAGATCTCGTCCAGCCCCGTGGCGAACAGGTGGTAGTCCGGCTGCGGCTTGCCCTCGTCCAAACCGGAAATGAAGTGGATGTCGCCGCGGCGTGAGCCCACCGCGATCCGTCCGTCCGGCAGCGTCTCGAACGCCCCCGCTTCAATGACCAGTTCCTCCGGGATGGGCACTTCGACGATGGGGTAATAGGCCCGCTCCCGGTCGGCCGTGCCCCAGCGCTCGCCGACTTCCTCGGCGGCTCCCGGCCCGGCCGGCAGCACCACGAGGGCGGCGGCCACACTCCGGCAGAAAGCCCGGCCCATGATCCTAGCGAAGCAATTCATAAGCGACGGTGATGGTGGTTTTTCCCGGCGGGAGCGAAAGTTCAATCAACAGTTCCTGCCCATCGTCCGGGGCAGGGCGAAGCACGGGCGAACCCGAGGGGATGGTGAGCCGGAGGTCGGCGGTCTTGAATGCGTGCTTCGTATCGGACTCGATCGTTCCCGTCAGGGCGCGGAACCAGATGGTTTCAGCCGCGGGGGTTGAGAAATAAAAAGTGCGCCGCAGGAGTTTCGTTCCATCCTCCCCCGAGACGACCGTCCGGTCGTTGATCTCGACCGGGCCGCAACGGTAGCGGAAAGTCGGGATGAATCCGGCATCCAGCGAGTAACCGAGAAAGGCATACCCGTGGTTGCGAGGGTAAAGCGGATCGGGATTGACGGGCTGTTCCTGGGTGGTCTTCGGAAGCAGCGGCCAGGGTGCCGCTCGATCCGGCAACTGCACGAAGGCGACGTCCTGGGCCAGTTGCACGGGCCTGCTCAGGGGATTGAAATTCCCGGGCCCCTGGCCCTGCCAGCCCACATTGACGAATCCGCCCCTCCAGATCGCCGAGAGCGCGCCGTTCTGCGCGTTGAAGGCGTAGTTCATCCCGCCGGGGAACCCCACTGCAATGCCGCGATAGCCGGCCACCCCGCTCCGCCCCCGATAGGTCCGCACCTCATCGGTCACCACCAGAATGGAGGGTTGGGAGCGCAATCCCGACGGGTCGCGCGCGGAGTGGCCGAGCGAGAACTTGTGCCAGAGCGCCCGCAACTGGAGGTCCGTTTCCCCACCCAGAATCTCGGTCTGCAATGCCTCCCCCTCCGGCCAGTAACTGGGCATGATGATGCCGGGGCGAAAAGCGGCCGGCTGTTTCATGAACTGGTAAAACCAGGCCGGCTGGAGCCGCTGGTAGGAAGTCATCAGGTCGAGGCCCTTCATGCCGGGTGATTCCTTGCCGTTGTAGTTGTGGCAGGCGATGCAGTTAAGCCCCCGGTCTCCCAGCAGCAGAAGGGCCCCGGCCCGCATGGGCGTTTCGGACTCCTGATCCGGAGCAGGCAGCTCGACGGGTGGAAGATGATCCACCTCCGCGAACAGTTCGGGAAGCTCCGCCACCCCCGCCTCGCCGAAGAGCGGCATCCGCGTTTTCATGTAGGGGCGGATCGCCCGGCCATCATGAAGCACCTGGTTCAGCCACTCCGGTCGCAGCTTCGCGCCAATGAGGGTCAGCGGCGGCGGGATGCGGGACTCGTTGCCGAGCGATTCCTCGCGGGAATGGAAATAGCCGTCCAGTTCGGGTCTCACCCCGCCGAAGTCATCGCGCACATGACAGGCGATGCAGTTCATCCGGGTCAGGTGGAGGCCAATCCGTTCGGCGGGGGAGGATTCCTCCGATGGTTCCGCCAAGGCCCGGCGAATGGACTGCTTCTGGGCGGTGTTGAGCTGGAAGTCGGGGGCGGAACCCGGGGCGTCGGACAGGCAGCCGCGGGCCAGATCCAGCGCTCCCAACGGCGGACCCGGCACTTGCGGCGACCAACTCCCATCCTCCGGTTGGTGACAGGCCGCGCAATTGAATTCGAGAAACGCCCGCCTTCCGGCTTGAATCCGATCCTCATTCGCGGATTGTCGAGCCAGGTCGGTGACCGGTGCCCCGTCCAGATGCGCCGCAATCGCGGCGGCCTCCGCCTTGCTGAGTTTCATGTCCGGCATGCGACCGGAAGGACGCACCTGAAGCGGAGCGTGGAGGAACGCCGCCAGGGCTCCCGGTTGATACTTGCCCGTCACATGCGTCAGCGAAACCAATCCGGACACGCCCGTTTCCCGCCCCTGTTCGTCGCGGGGGGAGTGACAGGCGACACACCCGACTTCGTTGAATAACTTCCTTCCGACTTCCGGCAATGCCGTGCCTGCGGACCACCCGGCCGGTGCCTCGTCCTTCAGTGACAACAAATACGCGGCGATCGATTCCGCCGTCGCCTGCCGCCGCTCCGCCGACTGGCCGCCGAAAAGATCGGGCATGGTCGTGCCGGGCTGCACCGCGGCTGGATCGGCAATGAAGCGCTTGATGAAATCAGGAGTCAGCCGCGAGCCTGCGTGCTGCAGCTTTGGAGCCTCTTTCATCTGCCCGGCGGGCATCCCCTCATGACAAGCGGCGCAACGCAGTTCCCCGATCAACAGTTCGCCACGCTGCCGTTCGTCCAGGGGATGTTTCCCATGCAGTCCCGGGATCACGGGGCTGACGAATGGCTCGCAGTTGCCCAGGCCCATGGTCGATAGAAAGACCAGGGCCGCGGCAACCTGCGGCCCGCACCACGCCGGCCGGCAGCGCATGGGCAGGAACGAATTCACAGGACGGCTCGGCATCACCGCCGCGGAGAATAGGTGTTTTCCAGCGCCTCGAAAGAAAAACTTGTCTTGGGACCGGCGCACCGGACTCCGGTTGCCTTTTCTTGGGTCGCGGCGGCGGTAAAACTGGGCGGTCCGCCTGTGGTCGGGCTGAAGGCCTGCCGGCGGAATCCGCCACAGTGATCCGGTCGTCCGGTCCGCCGGCGTGAAAAAGGTGCTGCGCGGCGGCTTCCTGCTACTTTCGGGGCAGTCGCTGGCAAATTCATCACTGGAGTTGTCAGAGGCCGCCGGGAAAGCTAGTATCCCCTCGTTCTTGGATGGCGGCGGCTTCCGCTTCTCCCCGGTCAACATGCGTGAACCCACCAGAGTTTCGATAGTGGACGACGACAGCGTGGTCCGTTCATCCCTGCGTCTGATGATCGGGCGGCTGGATGATTACCAGTTGGTTTCCTCCCATGCCTCGGCGGATGACGCCTTGGAATTGCTGCCCGGCCTCTCCCCCGCCATCGTGCTGCTGGACGTGCGCATGCCGGGCATGTCGGGGATTGCTTGTGCCCGCCGCTTGCAGTTGTCCCTGCCGGAAGTCCGGATCGTGATGGTAACCGCATATGTCGAGGACGCGTTGATCGCCGATGCGTTTCGTGCTGGTGCGATTGGTTACATCACCAAGCCATTCCGGCCCGACATGATTGCCCAAGCACTGGAGCACGCGCGACAGGGGGTCATTCATCTGGAAGGGTTGGTTTCCGAGCGGTTCTC
>CAYXDZ010000361.1:0-4166 GCA_964463815.1 uncultured Verrucomicrobiota bacterium
ATCGCGCCAGCGTCTTAGAGTGCGGTGACGGAGGCTTGGCGGAGTTATCGCTTTCGGGTCTGCCGCTCGAATGGTTCGATTACCAAGGCGGCGGTTGCGCTGCGCTTCGCGGCCGCACTCCAAAACCTGGCGGTGACATATTGCACGCGGGTGTCCTTACCTCCCCGGCGTTCGTTGGCATCGCCCTCTGCTTGTTGAGTCTTGCCTTCCTTGTTGTCGCACCGTTGTCCGCCGTCGCCGATGAGATGCGCTTTCCCGCGCCGGAGTTTACCAGCGGCTACCAGTTTCCCGAGACCACGGTTCCCGTCCCGACATCGCAGCTCCAGCAATGGATCGATGTCGGCGTGCTGGTGGCGGCGCTGAGTCTGGCCTCGTGGCTCGCCATCAAGAAACGTTCCCGCAAAGGGCTCTTCGGGCTGATGGTTTTCAGCCTCCTTTACTTCGGTTTCTACAAGCAGGGGTGCGTCTGCCCGATCGGTTCGATCCAGAATGTTACGCTGTCGTTGTTCAACGCGAACTACGCCGTGCCCTTGACCGTGCTCATCTTCTTTCTCGTGCCGCTCGCGTTCGCCCTGTTCTTTGGCCGGGTGTTCTGCTCGTCGGTGTGCGCGCTGGGCGCGATCCAGGACCTGGTCATCTTCAAACCGGTCAATCTCTCGCGCAAAGTGACCATCGGCCTGAGCATGATCCCGTACGTCTATCTCGGTGTCGCCCTGCTGTTCGCCGCCACCAACAGCGGCTTCCTGATCTGCCGCTATGATCCGTTCATCGGCTTCTTCCGGCTCAACGGCAACGCCCCGTACCTCTACCTCGGCGCGGGCTTTCTGCTGGCCGGCCTGTTCATCGCGCGACCGTATTGCCGGTTCTTCTGCCCGTACGGCGTGTTGCTCGGGTTGATGTCGCGGTTTGCGCGCTGGCATCTGTCGATCACGCCGACGGAGTGCGTGAACTGCCGGTTGTGCGAGAAGTCGTGTCCGTTCGATTACATCAAGAAGCCCAACGTCGGCCTCGTCCGTGAGAACCGGGCCGTCGGCGTGCATCGGTTGGGTTACCTGTTCGTCGTGCTCCCGCTGCTGATCGTGCTTTGCGGCTGGGTGGGCCATCGGCTTTCCGTTCCGATGTCGCGCTACCACAACTCGGTCCGGCTGGCGGAGAATCTCCTCGTGGAACAGGCGAACCCGCAGCTGGAACCGACCCTTGAGACCACCACGTTTCGCACGCTGGGCACGCCTGAGGCCGAGCTGCTCGCGGATGCGCATCGGGTTCGTGCGCAGATGAACGTCGGCGGCTGGCTGCTGGGCGGCTTTGTCGGCCTGATCTTCGGCGCCAAGTTGATCGGTGTCTCCCTGTCGCGCACGCAAAAGGACTACGAGGTGGATCGCGCACACTGCTTCAGTTGCGGGCGGTGTGGTCCGTATTGCCCAAGCGATGCGATCCACAAGGGGAATTTCGTTCCGGGCAACCCGGCGTACGAGGCGGCACTCGCGCTGGCCAAGGTCGAGGGCACGACGCCGGAAGCCATTGCGAAAGGGAGGCCCGCATGAAGGTGGTCGTCCTGGAGCGCGACACCAACTCGGTGCCGTATCAGGTCATCCGGGCGACCGCCTACATTGCGGCGGTGTTTTCGCTGGTCGTCTGCGTGTTGCTGATAGCCAACAACGTGAACATCAAGCGGCTCGACCCGGTGCATTCGCCGGCGCTGACCAATCTGGTTGCCCAGCTCAGGGCCGAGCCCCGCAATCAGGCGTTGCGCGAGGAGATTCGCGAGCTTGATTATCTGGCGCGGAAGGCCTTCTTTACCAGCCAGCATTTCAATCAGACCGCGATCCTGCTGTTGGTTGGCGGGCTCGCCGTGATGGTCGTCTCCCTCAAAGGGCTTCGCGCGTATCAAGCCACGCCGCCCTATCCGGATTCGCGCGACCCGAAGGATAATCCGGCCGCCGACGCGTTATGGGCGCGCAAGTCCGTCACCGTTGTCGGCCTCGTGCTGGTGGGCTTTGCGCTGGCGCTCGCCTTGCCGTGGCGCAGTCCGCTCGATGAGGCGCCGTCCAGGTCAACGACCGATCTGAAAGTGTCACCGCCATCGGCAACAGCCGTGAGCAAAAAAACGTCGCTGCCCGCCGCCGGCTCCTGGCCTTCATTGGCAGAACGCCGCCAGCATTGGCCGGGCTTCCTCGGTGCCGCCGGTGGCCGCGCTCAAAGTCCGGATGCTCCGATCACCTGGGATGTCGCCGCAGGCACCGGCGTTCGATGGCGGACGGAGGTTCCCTTGCCCGGCATGAATTCGCCGGTGGTGTGGGGGGATCGGGTCTTCCTGTCGGGTGCCAACGCCGCCGCCCGCGAGGTGTATTGCTTTGACGCGTCGTCGGGCGAACTGCTTTGGAAACAGATGTTGGCATCGTCGGCCGCGGCGATGGACAAGCCGCTGAAGGTCACGGACGACACCGGTTACGCGGCTTCGACCATGGCGACCGATGGACATCACGTATTCGCGATTTTTGCGAACGGCGATCTGGCGGCATTTGATTTTACCGGCAAGCCGCAGTGGCAGCGTAGCCTGGGTTTGCCCGAGAATGCCTACGGTTACTCCTCCTCGCTTGCCGCCTTCGAGGATCTTGTCATCGTCCAGTTTGACCGGAAGCAGGACAGTTTCATCGCGGGCTTCGAAGCCGCCACCGGCAGGACCCGCTGGCAGACGCCCCGCGCCTTCGGTCCCTCGTGGGCCTCGCCGCAGCTCGTCGAGACACCGTCGGGTGTGCAACTGCTCACGGCGGCGAAACCCCACCTCATCGCCTACGACCCGCGCAACGGGAACGAACTCTGGCGGGTGGAATGTCTCAAAGGCGCCGAAGTCGCGGTCAGCCCGGCCTATGCCGATGGGGTTGTCTACGCCGGGGCGGAACACATCAATCTTACCGCGATCGACGTGACGGCGCGTGAGATCCTATGGCAGACGCACGACCTAACCCCCAGCATCGGCACGCCGCTGGTCGTCAACGGGCTCATGTTCTTTGGACTCGCGGACACAGGCATCGCTTGTCTCGACGCGAAGACCGGCGCCGAACGCTGGCAGGCCGAAACGGACGAAGCCATCTACGCGTCGCCGGTGCTGGTGGGCGACCGAATCTACCTCCCTGATCGTGGCGGCACGATGCACATCTTCAACGCAGCCGGCGAAAACTTTCAACCGATCGCCGCGCCCCAGGTGGGCGAGGAAATTTACAGCACGCCGGCGGTCGTGGGTGACGGCCTGTTCGTCCGCGGCGTCAAACATCTCTACCGATTCGGACCATGAGTGAATGCAGTTCCAGCACGTGCAGCGGTCAATGCCAGCGAAGCGGCAACGGCGGCCTCGTTCTCTCCGAGGTGGACGCACTCGTGGCGCGCATCGGTCGTCGGCCCGAGGACTTGATCCCGCTGCTCCAGGCGATCCAGAAGCGGTTTAACTACCTCCCGGCGCCGGCGCTCGAGCGTCTCTGTGAGATCACCGCGATCACGCCCGATGCGGTGACCGGCGTCTCGACGTTCTATTCGCAGTTCCGCCATTACCCCGTTGGCAAACACATCATCAAGACCTGCGTGGGCACCGCCTGCCATGTGAAGGGCGCCAGCGTGCTCAAGGACACCCTGCACCAGCAGTTGAAGATCGCGGACGGCGAACACACCGATCCGGCGGGCGAGTTCACGGTCGAGGAAGTGGCGTGTCTCGGTTGCTGCATGCTGGCGCCGGTGGTGCAGATCGATGACGTGATCTACGGCCAGGTTGAAACGTGGAAGCTGCCCGACTTGATCCAGGATTTCCGGGCGTCGGTGAAGCCCCGACACGCCGAACGCGATGGCCCCTCGTTCGCCGCTCGCGACGCGGTGGGGGAAGCGCGCATCTGCCTTTGCTCGAGTTGTGTCGCGGGCGGTTCGCACGTGGTTCACGACGAACTTATCCGGCAGGTGGCGGCGCTGGCCCTGCCGGTGCAGGTGAAGGAAGTCGGCTGCACCGGCATTTCCTTCGAGACGCCGTTGGTCGAGTTCCAGCTCTATAACGACCACCGTTATCGCTACGGCAAGGTGGATCCCATGGACGTCCGCGAGCTGCTGCTCCGCCATTTCCAGCCGACCAGCTGGTGGCAGCGCACCCGGGCCCGGGTCTTTCACGCCCTGGAAACGCTCTT
>CAYXDZ010000362.1:0-4155 GCA_964463815.1 uncultured Verrucomicrobiota bacterium
CGCCGTCCTGGAGCAGCCGATCGCCGAACGGGCCGCCTTCCTCGCCGCCCAATGCGGTGAGGACACCGCGCGGCGCGAACGGGTCGCCGCGCTGCTGGCCGAACATCAGGTGGAGGACAGCTTTCTGGAGACTCCTGCCGTCGTGCGTTCGGCGGAATCAGCCTCAACCGCGGGCGGAACCCAGGTGCTCAGTACCAACGCGCAGTTCATTGGCGTGGAACCCGGTGAGCGGATCGGCCGCTACAAACTGCTCCAGCAAATTGGCGAAGGCGGTTGCGGGACCGTCTATATGGCGGAACAGGAGGAACCGGTCCGCCGCCGCGTGGCGCTGAAAATCATCAAGCTCGGCATGGACACGAAGGGCGTGATCGCGCGGTTCGAGGCCGAGCGGCAGGCGCTCGCGATGATGGATCACCCGAACATCGCCAAGGTGTTGGATGCCGGGGCCACGGAAACCGGCCGGCCCTACTTCGTCATGGAACTGGTGCGTGGCATCAAGGTGACCGAATACGCGGACCAGAACAACCTGCCCACGGACGAGCGGTTGAAGCTGTTCATCCAGGTCTGCAACGCCATCCAGCACGCGCATCAAAAGGGCATCATCCATCGCGACATCAAGCCGTCAAACATTCTGGTCACCCTGCATGACGGCGTGCCCGTTCCCAAGGTGATCGACTTCGGCATCGCCAAGGCCATCGAGCAGAAGCTCACGGACAAGACGCTGTTCACGCAGTTCCAGGCCTTCATCGGCACGCCGGCCTACATGAGTCCGGAGCAGGCCGAGATGAGCGGGCTGGACATCGACACGCGCAGCGACATCTATTCGCTGGGAGTTTTGCTTTACGAGATTCTTACCGGACAGACGCCCTTTGATCCGGAGGCGCTGATCAGCAATGGCATTGACGCCTGCCGCCGAACCATCCGCGAGCAGGAGCCCGCCCGTCCCTCGACGAAGCTCGCGACCATGCTGGCTGCCGATCTGACCACAACCGCGCAACAGCGTCGCACCGAGGCCGCGCGCTTGATTCATCTCCTTCAGGGCGATCTCGACTGGATCGTCATGAAGTGCCTCGAGAAGGACCGCACCCGGCGCTACGAATCCGCCAGCGGTCTGGCCACCGATGTCCAGCGGTATCTCGGCAACGAGACCGTCCTGGCGCGGCCGCCCAGCAATGTTTATCGCCTCCAAAAATTTCTCCGCAAACACCGCGGACCGGTGGCGGCGGCGGCCGGCATTGCCGCCACCTTGATCATCGGCGCGGGCGTGAGCATCTGGCTGGCGATTCGCGCCACCGAGGCTGAACGGGAGGCCATCGCCCTGGCCGTTACCGCTCAAGAGAAGACCCAGGAACTGGAAAAAGAAAACCAGGCGCGACGGCTGAACGAGTACATCGTGGACATCAGCCTGGCCCAGCAGTCCCTGCGCGACGGCAACTTCGGCAAGGCGGTACAACTGCTCGAGAAACATCTGCCCGGCCCGAACGAAACCGATCTCCGGGGCTTCGAGTGGCGTTACTTGTGGGAGGTATCCAAGGGCTCCCCGCATGACGCGCTGCCAACTCAGGACAGCCCGATCTTCTCACTCGCCGTGTCACCGGAGGGCGGCATGCTCGCGGCCGGAGTGCGCGACGAAGTGCAAATCTGGTCCCTCCGCACCAAGTCACTCATCACCACCATTTCACCGCAGGCCGGGTCGATCACGGGGAATCCGGGCGGCGGCCCGCGCGGCGGCCGGATGCCCGGTGGCTTTTTTTCCAGTTTCGGGGCCGTGGACTTCGTGAAGAACGGGGCGGTGCTGCTTGCGGCCAACCGCTGGAGTGTGCGCCGCTGGAACACGTCCGACTGGCTGGAAGCGCCGCCCCTCCCCCAGGCTGTCGGCCCGACCGTCGTTTCCGCAACCAGCGAGCGCCTGGCCTTGCGTGGTCGCGGCAGTCGGGAGCGGTCCGGCAACCTGTCCATTTTCTCAGCGGAAGACTTTGAGGAAGTTTGGCAGTTTGAATCGGGCCTCACGCCGCTGGCGTTATCCAGTGATGGCGGACGGTTGGCGGCTGACACCCTGACGAACGGCATTGTGGTGTTATCTGCGAAAGCACTGGCGGAACCGGTCGTGCTCGCCGGCTCCACCAATCTCAGGGGTAGCGGATGGCTCTCCGATCGGGCGGTGATTTTTGCCGACAGCGATCGCCTGGTCATCGCTCCGCACAACGCGGCTTCCGAGAATCGCGGGGTTTTCGTGCTGGGCATCTGGGATGCCGCCACCGGCGAGGAAGTCGGTACGCTGCCGGAGTCGCCGGAGCAGATCGAGCATACCGGGATGATCTCCACCCTCGCGCTTTCCCCGGATGGCCGAACGCTGGCCACTGGCAGCATGGACCACTCGATCCGGCTCTGGGATCTGTCCACGCGCAAGTTGATCACCACCTTGCAGGGCCACCTGAACGAGATCTGGGCCCTGGCCTTCCTGCCCGATGGCGAAACCCTGGTCAGCGGCGCAAAGGATGGTTCGATCAAGCTCTGGCCGACGCGGCAGGAAACCCGGCCTGACGTCATTCCGGCCGCCACCCAACCCCTGGCCTTTTCATCCGACGGCACCACCCTGGCAGCCCTTGCCGAGGATGACGCGGTCGTATTGATCAACCTCGCGACGGGTGACATCGCCCAACGCATCGCTCTCGATGGGTCTCGCCCGCCCCTGTACTCCATGCCGGGAATGGACCGGGCTTCCCACCTCCGCTTGAGCGCGGACTTGCGGACGATGGTGCAACGGCAATTTGATGGCTCGGTCCAAATCTGGAATACGGAGACGGGAGCCACGAACCGTTTGCAGGTTGCCAAGCGGCTCGTATCCCTGCTCGCCTTGTCTCCCGATGGGCGGCACTTGATCACCGCCTCGCACGAGGAGATGCCGCGCTGGTGGGACTTGCGGGCCGGGACCAACCTGCTGTGGTCCGTGGACGCCGAGGATGTTGTGTTCTCTCCGGACGGCCGACTGATCGCCACCGAAGATCGTGCGGGATTGATTCAAGTCTGGTCCGCCGCCGAGCGGAAGCTGCTGGCCAGGCTGGAGCTGCCGGAGCCCCAGAATCCTCGCGACCTCGTTTTCTCCCCTGACGATGCCCGGCTCGCCGCCACCTATGCCGATCATACCATCGGACTCTGGGACACCGTCGGCGGCAAGTTCCTGGGATTTTTCACCGGACACAAGCAACCCGTTTCCTCCATCGCCTTTTCGCCGGATGGAGCCACGCTCGCGTCGGCCGGTGCGGACAGCACCTTGCGGTTGTGGAATGTCGCCACCCGGCAGGAGTTGCTGGTGAACCGCCGGCTGGGAGCAAATTGGCGGGATCTGGCATTCTCGCCGGACGGAACGCTGTTGGTGGGCGGCGGCAGCGGTCCCAATGCAAACGGCATTCGCTTTTACAAGGCTCCCCAAGTCTCCGCTTCCGAAGCCGCGAGCCGCACGACCGCCGACCGGGCCACGGTGCAATAACATTCCTCTTTCCCGGCGATCACGCGAACTGCCGCTTGAGCCGGTCGATGTTCTCCGCGATACGCTGGAGGTACCGGTTCGGCCCGTCCGGCCAGGGATCCTTCAGGAAGCGATAAACAGCGGCGAAGTCGCGTTCCAGTTTCGGGAGGACGTAATGCTCCCAAAAGGCCGGGGTCTTGCGCATCAATTCCTCCGCGCTGGCAAAGGTGCCGACCGCCGCACTGCGACCCGCGTTGAAGCGGGCGCACTCCTCGAACTCGGCGTAAAGCACGGGCAGCTTGTCCACATAATCCTCCGCCGCCATCTGCCCGAGCAGATCAGCCGTGCCCAGCGCGAAGCCCGTCATCCGGATTTCCTCCGACGCAAAGGGGATGGTTGCGAGATCCACGTTGACGCCCGTGCAACGGATCATCTGCTGCACGGCGCTGATCTCGTCGGCGCGAAACTGTTTCTCGCCCAGCAACCGCGCGGCAAACTCACAGCTCCGGTTTACGTGCGTGAGGGTGTATTTCGCGCCGGTTCCCTCGCGGTCATTCCGCACTTTCAGGTAACCGGTGTCGTGCAGGAGAATGCCGGCCAGACCCAGCTCTACCTGCCGTTGACTCAAGCCCGGCTGCACCCCGCTCCGCTGCCGTCCAGCCAGCAACCGCGCCATGCACAGCGTC
>CAYXDZ010000363.1:0-4147 GCA_964463815.1 uncultured Verrucomicrobiota bacterium
TCGAGCCGCTCGTCGCCGTGCTCTCGAAACGCGGCAAGATCGTCGTGGTCGGCATCGGCAAATCGGGCAACATCGGCCGGAAAATCGCCGCCACGCTCACCAGCACCGGCTCGACGGCCGTGGTGCTCAACAGTGTTGACGCGCTGCACGGCGATCTGGGTGTGGTCAACGATGGAGACGCCGTGCTCTGCCTCAGCTACTCCGGTGAGTCGGAGGAGTTATTGAACCTCGTCGGCGGACTCAAGCGATTCTCCGTCCGCATCATCAGCCTTACCGGCAATCCGAAATCGACGCTCGCACGTTCCAGCGATCTCGTGCTCAACACGCGCGTGCCCAAGGAAGCCTGCCCGTTCAACCTCGCGCCGACCGCCAGCACCACGGCAATGCTCGTCATGGGAGACGCGCTCGCGATGGCCGTCATGCAGGCGCGCGGGTTCAAGGAAAGCGACTTCGCCCGGCATCATCCGGCGGGGTCGATCGGCCGCAACCTGTTGCTCAAAGTCCGCGACATCATGCGCTCCGAACAGCGCAACCCCGTCGCCCGCCAGGACATCACTGTGCAGGAAGCCATTCTCACCATGACCCGCGCGAAGGCCGGCTGCGTGTGCGTGGTGGATGCGCAGGGCAAGCTCGCCGGAGTCTTCACGGACGGTGACTTGCGCCGCCATATGAGCACCGATGCGGACGCGCTGCACAAGCCGCTGAAGCAGGTCATGACACGGAAGCCCATCTGCATCCGCGACGACGCGCTGGCGGTGGACCTCCTGCAAATCTTCAACGAGCGCAACATCGATGACCTGATCGTGGTGAACGCAAAGCGCAAACCGGTCGGGATTGTGGACCTCCAGGATTTGCCCAAGTTGAAGCTGATGTAGGCATTCCTGCCGGGTTTGGCCGCCTGCCGGCGGTCGGTGAATAACTTTCCTCGGTAATCCCTTGACCAACAGGATTCCCCGGCTTGTCATGCGACACGCCTCGTAGTTCACAAATGGTTGGTTCGCGATTGCCGGCATCAGGCACGCGCAGGGAATATTGGTTCGAACTATCAACGCAGTGTCCGACAATCTTCACTGATCGCTGTCCGCTTATGAAACGAATACTGGTGTTGGGATTATTCCCGCTCGCCCTGTGCGGGATCAACCGGCTGCACGCCCAGCCCTTGTCCCTGGTGGGGCGAGGCAGCGCGCTGGAAAACGTCTTTCCGGAAGGCAGGCGCGTAAATGCCGAAGCGCCTGATGCGGCACCGGGAGCCGTCCGGATCGACCGGAATCGTGTTGGCGTGAACCTGGATCGCTGGAATGTCAGTGTCAGCGGCGGGGTCAGTGCCAACCCGACTGGGGAGGGGCCGTTGAAGGCGGGCGCGGAGGTGGCCTTTGATAATAACGCCCTGCGATTCCGTTGGAACGGAAATTCCCGCGGCTTGCGTCAAGCCATCGGTGACACCCGGTTGCTCAACACCTGGTCGGCATCGATCAGCCTGGATCTGCCTGGCCGGGAGCTGGCCACGCAGGCGGGCGCGCAATACGCGATTTCCTTCCTGCTGGATGTCAGCAACGGCCTGCTTGATCCGGCGCTGAATGCCTTTCCTTATCTGTCCTTCACCATGGTGGACGCTGCCGGGAATTCACTGGCGGAACAAAGCTTCGGCAAAACTGTGAACCTGTTGAACACACTTCAACCGGGTGAAACCATAAGCCAGGTCACGCTAACCTATGACGCGGGTCCGGAGACGGCCGATGGCCCGTTGGAATTCCGGTTCGCGGGGGTGGCCAACGTGAGCGCCGACTCGCTCGAGCAAGCGGAACAATTCGCGGCGTTCTCGGACTTCAGTGTGAGTCTGTCCGCGCCGACGCCGGTGCCCGAGCCTTCGACCTGGATGTTGCTCGCCGTGGGCGGACTGGGCTTCGGCATCTGGCGCAGTCGGCGAAAGGCGTAAGGGAAACGCGTCCGACCTTCCCTCGAAATTCGGCCTTCGGAATTCGGGTCTTCACCTCGCCACCCAGCGCTTCACGAAGAGGCCGATGGCGATGCCGGTCGCCAGCACGATCACGAAGAAGGCCGGCGACTTTTCCTCCAGGCCATGCGTGAGGTTCATCCCCAGGACCGTCGCCAGCGCCATGATGGGAAACGTGATCGCGGCGAGGACGTTCAACTTGTGCTGGGCGGTGGCCATTTCGTCCGCCTTGGCCGAATGCGCTTCGGCGTTCTTCGCGATGCGGTAGTCGAGCTTGAGCTTCGCGTCCGTGACCAGCAGATCGAAAGCGCGGGAAAGCTCATAGCTTTCGTCGCGCATGCTGATGAGGAACTTGTCCTCCTTGACGTAATCACGCGCGGCCTGGAGCGCGTTGGCCAGGTTGGTGGAAGCGCGGTTCAACGGGGCGAGTTTCTCCAGCAGCTTGAACAATTCCTCGGCGCTCTCGGCCGAATCGTATTCCTTGTCGCACTCCTCCCAGCGGGCCCGGTAGTCGGCCAGCAGTTTGCGCAGCTTGTGGTCGCCACCCTCGAAGCCGTTGGCCAGCAGGGCACCGTTCGGTTGACGCAAAAAGAGCGAGGTCTCGCGCTCGAGCGTGCCGGCCGCCGGCGGTGCGTGCAGGATGATCAGGAGGTGTCCGGCCTCGAAGATGGCGCGCTGACGGCCGTAAGAGTTATCGCCGAGCCGCGCCTCGATTTCAGGTGGCAGGGTCCAGTTGAGCGCTTTGCGTTTCATGGGTGGGGGATAAATTCAACCACAGATGGAGGCAGATGAACACAGATGGGAAGGAAAATCCATTGTGGAATGTCGGCTGCCCTCAAGCACCAAACTCCAGCACTCCACTCCGGCATAGTTTTCAGCATCTGTGTCTATCTATGGTTTAAGGATTCTTCACGACCGCGCGGCCCAGGCGGGAGGGTTCTTCAATTGATACAGCATCTCGCCGGCTTTGCGGACGAGCAGCACGCCTTCGTCCTCGCGGTTGGCGAAGTCCTCGAGGTTGATCGTCGCCGGGTCGCGGTAACCGAGGTTGATCTGGTGGCAGATCTTTTCAGGAATCTGGCTGGCGATGGTCAGCTTGATGCGGCAGTTCTCGACGCCGTTCTCGTAAGTGCCCAGACCGCGGACGTGCGTCGAGTGCGCGACCACCCCCCATGGGCGTGACTTGAACTGGTCCCATTGCTTGAGGAAGTAATCGCGGCAGTGGTAGCCGATCTCGAGCAGCGTCTTGCCGTGGGTGACCGAGACTTCCCTGATGTGCGGCGCGTAGATGATGAGTTCGCCACCATCGGCGACCACGGGTTCCAGCTTGTACATCCCCTTGCCGCCGGTCCACAGATCCTCGTACATAGGTGGCACGCAGGACAGCACGGTGTGAAACGGCCGGTCCTTGAGCATGATGTGCGTGCGGCGCGAGAGTTCGCTGGCATCGTCCCAAGCGGACTCGGGCGAGCCGCCGAACAACCCGGCGAGCGACTTGTCCGGGCGCACGACCAGGCAGAAGCACTTCTTCGGCACGTCCACCAGCGCGCCCGCCTTGTCCACGACCTTGCGCACGGGCGTCCACTTGTTGCCGATGATCAACGGATTGGTCACGACCGCGCCGAGCCAGTGGAAGAAGTTCAGAATCTGCGGGCCGCCAACGCCGGGGAAGAGATACTTGTTGCCACCGGAGAAGCCGACTACCTCGTGCGGGAACACCGGGCCGATGATGATGAGTTCGTCGTAGTCGAAGAGGCGCTGGTTGATCTCGACCGGCACATCCATCGCGAACCGGCCGTCGGTGAGGAAGCTGATCTCGTCCGTGGTGATGGTGCCAATGTGGCGGAGCGCGGCGGGATTGTCCCACTCGTGGTTGATGAACTCGACGTCGCGATACAGCCCGCGACGGTCTTCGGGCGAGATGTCGAGCCGCGCGCAGATGGCGGTCTCGGACATCGGTTGGTGCGTGCCGAGGGCGATCATGACGTCGAACTTGCGGGTGGCGCCGCTGATCTGGTCGAAGAGCATCTTGAAGATCAGCCCGATCGGCGCGGTGCGCGTGCCGTCAGGGACGATCAGCAGGACGCGCTTGCCGACATAGTCGGAGGCGGGGCAAAGGTCGCTGACGACCGCGGCGACCTGCTCGTGCGAGACCGCGCCGCCTTCCGGGGCGACGGCGGAGAAGACCTGTTC
>CAYXDZ010000364.1:0-4141 GCA_964463815.1 uncultured Verrucomicrobiota bacterium
GGAGTTCGGCGGTGCAGGGCTTTGATCCATACTTCCTGCAAACCGAGTTTGAAAAAATCCAGTCCAAGGCGGTTCTATATCAAGTCATCTCCAACTTGAATTTGGGCGAAGTTTACCGGACGACGCGCAAGTATGAGATGAACCTGAAGCCCGAGGAGACCTTCCTGTTGTTGCGGAACGATATGCGGGTCAGCCAGACCCGAAACACGGAACTCATCGAGATCACCGTGTACAATGAAGACAAGGCAATGGCGGCCAAAATTGCCAACACGATTGCGGAAGTTTATCTGAGCTGGCGCATGGAGGATTCAGAGGCCCGCTTCAGCCAGGGGTTTGGGGCGATTTCCAATCAGCTTGCCAGCGCCCAACAAGAATTTGAGGCAAGTCAGCAAGAGGTCAGTCGGCTGTTGGAGAACTTGCAGATCACCGACATGGATGAGTCCAGCACGCGCAACGCGATGCAAATGGAAAATCAAAGCCTGCTGCAATATCAGGCGCAATATGACTCTCTGAATATTGAACAAAGCAGAACCCAAAAGCAGCTCAGCCAGATCAGTGAAATCGACGATAAGGCCAAGTTGAAAGTGGTGGTGCCAACCGTGTTCCAGGAGGACTCACTGACATTGAATTTCCCGGCCTTGTTTCAGCGTGAAGCGGATGCCAGCAGCCGGCTCGCTGCCTTGCAAGCGGAGTTTGGGCCCGAGCATGGTTCGGTTAAGGCGACGCAAGCTGAACTCGACCAGATCACCAGTGATTTGGAGGTTCGGATAGCGGGATTGATCAATGCCGTGCAAATTAAGGCAACCGCCAACAGTAACCGTCTGGCTACTTTGAAGGAGGAAATCGAGAAGAAAGAGGCCGAATATCGCGCAAAATGGACGAACATCATGCCCTATATCGCGGCCAAAGAAGAACTCAACCGGCGGCGCAATGTGCGGGACTCGATCTCCATGAAGATCGCTCAGGAGAAGATCAATTCCTCCTTGATGAATCCGCTCATCGTCAAAGTGATCAATCCCGCGGAGGAAGCGCTTCGTCCTGCCCGGCCAAACAAGACCCTCAACATTGCCTTGGGTGTGATTGTAGGATTGGTCGTGGGTGTTGGTCTGGCGTTCTTCATCGAGTATCTCGACACAAGCGTCAAGACGATCGATGACGTTGAACGGGCGTTGCAGACTCACGTGCTTGGCGTCATTCCGCAGAATGTCGGCTCGCTGTTGGATGAGGGTGCGGACAGCCCGCATGCCGAGGCGTACCGTGTCTTGCGCACCAACATCCTGTTCTCCCGCAAGGCAGATACTCAGAACACCGTTACGGTCGTCAGCGGTGGCGCGGGGGAGGGGAAGTCCACCACGCTGTTCAATCTGGCCTGTATTTTCGCCCAGAACGGCTCGCGCGTCCTGATCGTTGACTCCGATCTTCGCCGACCGAGCATTCATAAAATTCTTCGGATCTCCAATACCCTGGGGCTGACGAATTATCTGCTCGGCCAGAAGCCGCTGGAGGAAGTCATTCAAAAGACCGGTCTGGCGACGTTGGATTTCCTGCCCTCGGGAAAGCTCCCCAGCAGTTCGATGGGCATCTTGAGCTCGGTCAAAATGAAGGAACTGGTGAAGGAGTTGAAAAAGCGTTACGACTTTGTCTTCTTCGATTCGCCGCCCATCATGGGCGTCAGCGACGCCTCGGTACTGGCCAGCGAAGTCGATGTCACGTTGCAGGTGATTCAGTATCGTCGCTATCCGCAGCCCATGACGATCCGTGCCAAGCAGATGATCGAAAAGGTTGGCGGCAATCTGCTCGGTGTGGTGTTGAACAACATCAACATGGCCCAGGACGAGAACTACTACTACTACAGTGGCTACTACTACGACTACTACTCCAAGCACACGGACGATGATGACGAAAGTCATCAAAAGAACGGGCAGAAAAATGGCGATGCGGGCAAGCCTGCGGAATCCGCCTCCCGCCTGGATCTCAAAAAATATTGAACCGTTTGCCTGTTCTTGGCTTCTTAAGTCGCATGAGAAATCCTGTTTCTAACTGGCGTTCCCCCGCGTGGTTTTTCGTTTGCCTGGGCGCTTTGACGCTGCTGTTAGCCGGTTGTCAGACCAGCCGTCCGGACACGAATAATGCCGAGGGTGAACCGGATGTCGCCGGGATGGGTGACTCCGAGGTCTTAAGGGCCGGTGATTTGCTGAAAATCACCTTTAGAGGTCCGGCTGCCGTCCAGATTGCTGATCATCAGGAGCGAATTCCGGAGAGCGGGCAGATCACCCTGCAATACATTGGCAAAGTGGATGCCGTGGGCAAGACCCGGGTGCAATTGCAGGATGAGATTCGGTCCAAGTATGTTCCCGGTGTGTTCCGGGAACTGTCGGTGACGATCGCGCCCGCCGAGCGTTTTTTTTATGTCTCGGGTGAAGTGAGGAAGCCGGACCGCCACCCGTATCTCGGGGAAATCACCCTGCGCGAAGCCATCGCTGCCGCCGGTGATTTCACGGACTTCGCGGACAAACGCCGCATCCAGGTGACCCGCACCAGCGGCCGCGTGCTGACGGGTGATTACATCCGGGCGCTGGAGGATCCCATAACCTACGACCTCAAAATCTTTCCCGGCGACAAGATCGTTGTGAAGCGGCGCGTCTGGTGATCCGACTCGAAATTCTCAGCGGCAAGGCGGCTGGCCAGATTGTTCTGGCCAGCCGCTTTCCGTTCCGGCTGGGACGATCCGCGCCTGCAGAGCTGCAATTGGCCGAGCCCGGGGTATGGGATCTTCATTGTGAACTCGAGTACCGGCCCGGTGAGGGTTTTTGGGTGAAGCCCTTGGGGGAAGCGCAAGTCCGGGTTGATGATGTTCCCGTGGATGACAGCATCCGCCTGATTAATTCCTCGGAGCTGACCCTGGGGGCGGCGCGCCTCCGGTTCTCCCTGGCTGATCCCGTTCCTCGCGGTTTGCGCTTACGCGAAACTCTGACCGCGCTCTTCCTCGTGGCGCTGGTGGCTGGCGAGATCTGGTTGCTCCTCTGGCTGCCGCGTTGATTGCGGCCGGCCGTCAGTGGCGGAAGTGCCGGTGACCGGTGAACAGCATCGCCACGTTGCGCTCGTTGGCCGCCGCGATGACTTCCGCATCCCGCAGGGAGCCGCCCGGTTGAATGGCGGCCGTCGCGCCCGCCTCGGCGGCGGCGATCAAGCCGTCCGGGAACGGGAAGAACGCGTCACTGCACACCACGCTGCCTTTCAGGAAAAGTCCCGCCTCCCGGGCCTTCCACACCGCGATCCGGCTGGAATCCACCCGGCTCATTTGGCCGGCCCCCACCCCCAGGGTGCGATCCGCTCCGCAATAGACGATGGCGTTGGACTTCACGTGTTTCACGACGCGCCAGCCGAAACGCATCGCGCGCAGTTCCTCATCGGTCGGTTGCCGCTTGGTCACGCACTTCAAGTCCTCCGGAGTGGCGGTCTTGAGATCCCGGCTTTGCAGCAGCCATGATTCGGCGCCGACGGAACGAATGTCCCACGGACTTTTCTCGACCGGGTTTCGCAGCATCCGGATCAGGCGCAGGTTCTTCTTTTTTTGCAGCAACGCCAGCGCCTCTGCGGTGAACTCCGGGGCGATGATTACTTCGCTGAAGATCTCGGAAACGGCCTCGGCGCAGGGGAGATCAAGCGGGCCGTTCACAGCGATGATGCCACCAAACGGTGCCTGCCGGTCGGTGGCAAACGCCTTGTCCCAGGCCTCTTTGAAAGTGGTTCCCTGCCCGACGCCGCAAGGGTTGGTGTGTTTGAGAATCGCGAGCGTCGGCTCGTCGCCCGTGAACTCGCAGATCAACGCCGCCGCGGCCGTGAGATCCAGGATGTTGTTGTAGGAAAGCTCCTTGCCGTGGAGTTGCTCAAAGTAGTCGCGGAACCTGCCGTAAAGCGCGGCCTGCTGGTGCGGGTTCTCACCGTAGCGCAGCGTTTGCACCAGCGGGGCCGAGATGCTCAACGCGGGTGCAACTTCCTTTGCGGACGAGGCGAATGCCTGCTGCAAGTGCGCGGCGATCGCGGCATCGTACGCGGCGGTGCGGGCGTACACCTTGGCGCACAGTTCGCGCCGCAGTTCCAGCGTGGTGTCGCCGGTGGTCCGGATCAGCTCCGCCAC
>CAYXDZ010000365.1:0-4135 GCA_964463815.1 uncultured Verrucomicrobiota bacterium
TCGATCGCGCGCTGGCGCATGACGATGTTGTGCTCCTTGCTGCCGGTGAAGTAGTGCAGCGCGTAGGGGAATTCGGCGTCACTGACCACGCGGAGATCCGCCTGGAGGCCGTTCTCCAGATTCACACTCGCCTTGGTGTCGCCTTGCGCGATGACCTTCATGACACCCGGCAGCTTTACGAAATCGGCGATCACCTCGGCCGGCCGCTTCGACGAGACGAGGAAATCCAGATCGCCGATGATCTCCTTGCTGCGCCGCAAACTGCCGCCGGGCGAACAGCGGATCACGGCGGGATGCGAGCGCAACGCTTCGAGGATCGGTTCGGCGGCATTGAGCGCGTCGTGCAGGTGGAATTTCGAGGCAAACTGCCGCTTGAAGGCGATGCCTTCGAGAATCTTCGCCTGCGTCTTCTCGCCGAAACCGGACAACTCGGCGACCTGGCCGGCCTGGCACGCGGCCTCCAGCTTCTCGATGGAATCGATGCCGAGCTGATCGTGCAGCGCCTTGACCTTCTTCGGGCCGACGCCGGGGATCCCGGTCATGGCCACGAGGCCGGCGGGGATCGAAGCCTTGAGTTCCTCGTAATACTTGAGCCGGCCGGTGGTGACCAGTTCGGCGACCTTCTGCTGAAGCGCCTCGCCGAAGCCCTTCAACTCACCTAACCGGCCCTCGGCGACAATGGTTTCCAGCGGCTCGTTGAGACCTTCGAGCACGCGGGCACCATTTGCGTAGGCGCGTGTCTTGAACGGGTTTTCGCCCTTCAATTCGAGCAGCAACCCGATCTCATTCAGGATGTCAGCCACCTGGTTCTTGTCCACGGGGAAGAGCGTAGAAGCGGGAGCGCAGGAAGGAAAGCCACAAGGGAGGTAATCAGCCCCTTGATAATCCCCCCTCAGGCCGCCATGCTGGCACCCATGAAAGTGACCAGTGATGACCGGGGCCGGCTGGCCGTGGAGGGGTTGATTCCTCCCAATGCCTGCTTCGAGGCGCGAAGCGAGGAGGACGGCAGCATTCGGCTGATACGGGTTCGCGTGGGAGAGGAGCCCATCGTGCGTGCTCGCGAGGTTGACGGGCGGTTGACCGGTGCCGCCATCAAGCTGAACCGTGGACTGGTGGCTGCCACCGTCCGGGCGGAACGTGATGGCCAATGAAACGTTACTGGGACAGCTCCGCCCTGGTGGACGCGCTGCACGATGAATCCATCCGACAAGCGACCCGGCAGCCGGAACAATTCACCCGTCTCCACGCCCTCACCGAAGTGTTCTCCACTTTGACGGGCGGCCGGCTCGGCTTTCGCTATCTGCCAGAGGAGGCGGCCGCAATGATCCGTGATCTCGTGCTCGGCTTTCAGTTTGTGGAACTCACCGACGTCGAAGTCCAGCAGGCGCTCATGGACGCCGGGAGGCGCGGAGTGCGAGGACGGGCGTGTCCACGACTGGCTCCACGCACGCGCAGCGGCCAAAGCTGGAGTCAGCGAATTACTCACCGACAACCTTGACGACTTCGCCGGGCTGGAGGCCGGTTTCGAAGTGCGGGCACCATGACACGCGTCAGGACGTGTGCTCGGGCGCGGGCGTTTTCAATGCGCCATCCTGCGGGTGCGTGCCAACGTCGCCGCGATATTCCGTCTCGCGCATGAACTTCAACGTCGCGTCGCGTGTTTCCTCTCCATCCGCCGACGTGGCGCTGATCGGCAGTCCATACCAGCCGTCCGGCAAGGCGAACCGGTAGCTGAAGGTGCCGTCCTTGCGCAGGCGGATGAGGCGGCCGCCGATGACGACTTTGGCATCGGGCTCCGTCGCGCCATACACGACGAGTTCCGCGTTCACATTGAACCAGAAGGAGCGCTCAAGCGGAGCACCCCCATGCGGGCTGGAGATCGCCCCCGGTGCGGCAACTTCGACACCACCGGGCGCGCCTGCGGGTATGGCGGCAACGGACGCGAGATCCTTTTGACGGCGCGCTTCAAGCGATTCGGCCAGGGCGAGGGAAGACGTTTGAGAACCCGCCCAAACCTGCCGCACGGCCTCCATGGAAATCACCTGCGCGAGCGCCTGTTGTTGGGCGGGGGTCCAGTGCGCGAACTCGGCGGGCGGCGGCAGTTCGACCGGCTCCGGCAAATCCGCCGGTTGAGCGGCCCGCGCCGTAGCGATGGCTTGCGCCAGCACCGGTTCTCCCGCGAGGTATTCCCGCACCGCTTCGATGACTTCGGCCACCGTTGCGGCTGGCGGCTCAGCGGCCGGTTCCGGAGCCACGGGGGCCTTTGCAGGCAGGGTCACGGGAACGGTTGAAGGCAGGGTGACGAATTGCACTTCCACTTCCGGGCTCAGACTGTCCGGCGGCGTGCCCACCGCTTCGGAGCGATTGATTTCATTCCACTCGCCGGTCTTGTCGCGAAAACCCAGCACGGCGAAATAGCGGCCGCCCCCCTTGCCGACGTGTGCGAACCAGCTCCGCGATTCCGGATGCACGTGAATCTCGGTCAGACAACTCGTCGCCTCCTCGGCATCGAAGATGCGCAGGATCAGATGGCCGTCGCGGGAAAGGCGGTTGTATTCGTGCAACTGCGTATTGTCCAAATCCCAGTGCGCGTAGAGCCACTGCGGGTCGCGCGGCACCAGCCAGAGCTTGCGCGTGCCATACGCCTCGGGCAAAGCCGGCTCATCTCCAGTCGCGGCTCCGGTGCGGGCTGCCTGGCCCAGCGCGTAGCGGGAACCGGGGCCGCCCGGTTGCGCGCCGGGAGCGTGATCGCCCTCCAGCAGCAACGCGGGAATCTCCAACGTCAGCTTCTGCTTTGGGGTCTGCGGCATCCTTGGCAGCTCGATCAACGCTTTCGCGGGTTTGGCTGCGGCCGGTTTGGCGGATTTTGCGGGCGAACGAAGCGGAGCCTTGGCCGGTTTGCTTGCGACCGCAACTTTCGTCGTTGTCACCGGCTTTGCGGTTGTGGTGGCAGACTTGGTCGTCGTGACCGGCGTTGGCTTGTTCGGCACAGGTTTGGGGGCGACGGCCGGCTTGACCGGTGCAACAGCGGCGGGGGCCACCACCGGTTTGACAGTGTCAGATGACTTTGCAGCCGTCGGGGTCTTTCGGGTCTTAGCCGTGGTCGCAACGGCTTTCGGGCCAGTTCCCCGGCTTGGCGAAAGGGATTTGTGGGTGGTCGGGCGAACTGCGAGCGGCTTCTTCGCAGGGGAGGTTTTGACCTTGGCACCCGCCACCTTGATCACCGCTTTCGAGACCGGCTTGGGAGCGGGCTTGGAAGATTTTTTCGGTGCACCTTTGGCCCGAATGCCGGCTGCTGGCTTCTTTGATGTCGCGCCGGACAGCGCCTGCTTGCTCACCGGGCTGACGGCTTTTGCGGGACCGGCTTTCGAGGATTTAGCCGCCTTGAGGGAAGGTTTCTTCTTCGCGGCGGTCTTGGGCGCGGACTTGGGGACAGGCTTTGCCGGGACCGCTTTCTTTTTGGCCGGTGCTTTCATGAGGCTACGGAATCGTTCGGGCGCAACGCAGTGTGGTGTGGCTCCACACGAGCGGAGCGTAGGCCGCGCAACCCGGCCCAGCAATGGTTTTATTGCCAGCTCACCAACGCCAACGCCCGGCTTCAGGGGGGAACGTGCTGGGACTGCCGGTTCTCCAGGGCGCGCCACAGCGCGGACAACGGCGGCAGTTCCGCCGCGACCGGAGCGCGGTCCGCGTAGATCATTCCGGTGTAGATTCCCGTCAACCGCCGGATGCCGTCGCTCAGTTCCGGGTACAGGGACATCAAGTTGTGCGCAAACTCCGTCGCCGTGCTCTCGGGTGCCCGCGCGGCACCCCGCTCGGCGGCCCAGAGTTCCAGCGCCTCGTAAGTCCGCCGCACGGCGATGGTGGGATCAATAGACTCGCCCGCTTGAAAGGGATTGGTCAGATCGGCAAAGCGAATCGCCGGTTGGGCGGAACCGACTCCATTGCTCCTGGCGTTCAGCTCTTTTTGCCGGGTCTTCGCTGTGGATTGAAAGAATCCGCGCAATGACGCGATCAACTCCTGGAGAGCCTCCACGATCTCCCGCCAATGGCGGATCACGACGTAGAGAATCACGCAGCCAACCAGCGCCCAGCCGAGCCAGCGCAACCAGTCCGGCGGCGGCGGAAGCTGGAG
>CAYXDZ010000366.1:0-4129 GCA_964463815.1 uncultured Verrucomicrobiota bacterium
CTGACTGCGGGCACCCCTCGGAACAACTGTGCGTAGTGCTCCGCAAACCGGGCCCGGGTATGAGCAGGGAGCTTCGAAGACGCTGACTTTTCCGGAAAGCTGGCTTGCCATTTCCAGGCCGGCGGAAGTATCAAGTCGCGATGTTCGCACAGGAACCGGCAGATCCGGAGACGGATGCGGTGCCCCACAATGGCGCGGATTCATCGGGGCCGCCGCCCCCTGAAACCGCGTTGAGGTGTCCTCGGTTCACCACCGGCTCCATCCTCTTTGGCCTCCTGGTGTATCTCGGTTTGCTCGGTTTCAACAATTGGGGCTACCTCACGCAGCCGCCCTTGGCAAACCGGTGGTTGCCAGCAGACACCACCTTGGTATTCGCCGACCGGGAACTGGCGTTTGAGGGGATTCGTGAGCGGCTGGCAGAACCACTTCGCACCCTGAGTCGGCCGCTCCCGTATGGAAGCAGCCATGCAGACTATGCCCACCTCGCATTGGAAGAGAGCGAGGCGCATGGGCTCGCCGGGTCTGGGAGCCCCGCTGACCCGCGCGTTCTGCTCGCCCTGGCGGTGCTCACGGCGGAGACCGGCCAGCCCCATGAAGCACGGAAACGCTTCGACCTCTTGGAACAACGGCAGGAGCTGCGGACGGATGCGGAGCGCATCCGGAATGCCTACGCCGATCCGCCCCGGCCCGTCAGCAACGCGGACGGCCACGAAACAGCGTCCAAGCTCTCGGGGAATTGGCTTTATGGGATGCTCATGGCCCGCTTCGCGGACAGCCGGGGCGACCGGATCGCCGCAGAGGAATGGCGCGAGTTCGCCGTTGATGAACTTTTTGAGCGGAGGGGCGGGATGTATCTATTGAGTTTCCTAGGTTGCGCGCTGTTCATCGGCGGCGTCATTGGATTGCTCCTGCGGCGGAGGTGGCCGGCGGGTGGCCAACGGCTGCCGGTTTGTTGGTCCATGCGGGAAGGACTGGGCATCTTCGTGTGGGGTGGTGCCATCGGGCAGGCGCTGGCCGTGTTGGTCTGGGTCGTGACCCTCCAGTTTCCGCCGATGGAACTGGCCTATTACCTTTTTTCGGTGGTGATTTTTCTACCGACGGTGGCACTCGCGTATTGGTGTCTATGTCGCTCGGACGGGCTGCGAATGAATGAACTGTTCGGGCTCCGCCCCAGTGTCCCACTGATGTGGGCGACTCTCGTCCTGCTGCTCGTTGACTCGGTTACGCAATTTATCCTGTTTGCCGTACTTGAAACGCGCGGACCATTGCCATCCGTCATTGAGGGTTTGGACGAGGAAATCATCTGGGGCACAACCGGGCGGAGGTTGCTCCGCATGGTGGATGGCACTCTTGGCGCGGGCATATTTGAGGAATTGGTGTTTCGTGGAGTGCTGTTCCTCGCCCTCCGTCGCAAGTGCGGCTTCATCCTCGCCGCCCTGATCAGTTCACTCGCCTTCGCCGGGATTCACTTTCAATATGGGTGGGTGGGACTCCTCTCTGTGGGTCTGTTCGGCTTCATTCAAGCTTGGTCGGTGGAGCGCACCCAGAGCCTTCTCCCGGCGATCCTCGCGCATATCACGACGAATTTTTTCATCTTCGGCTGGCAGTGGTTGCTCTACACCTGACACGCGCCTCTGTTCCGGAGTGGATTCGAGGACCACGCGATTTGGATCACCGGTGGGGGCCAGCCATTTCCGCCCGTGAGTTTCGCCTTCAATCGGTGTCCAATCCGCGTAACACTTTCGTCACGCCATGAACATCGACCAGGAAATCGAGACGCTGATCCGCGCGCGCTACCCGATCCTCTACGTCGTCTCCAGCGAAGAGCTGCGCGTCCAGCAGCTCGTGCTGGACATCGCGCAGCGCCGGCAGAAGAAGGTCTTTGAATGGAGTTGCAGCACGGGCATTGTCCCGGCTGGCGCGTCCATCCAGTCGCAGAAACATCGCAACCCGGCCACGCGCGATCCCCTCACCGCGCTGGATCAGGTCATCGAGCAGGTCGAGCCGGCGATCTTCGTCTTCAAGGATTTTCACCCCTTTCTCACGCGGTCGAATCACGCAGTCATCCGCAAGCTCAAGGAGATTGCGCTCCACCTGAAGAACAGCTTCAAGACCATCGTGCTGGTGTCGCCGACGATGGAAATCCCAACCGAACTGGAGAAGGAAGTGACCGTGCTGAACTTCCCGTTGCCCGAGCGCGCGGACTTGAGCGGCCTGCTCGACCGCATTGTCGAGGATGTGCGGCAGTTCGCGCAGGTGAGCATCGAACTCGACGACGCCGGCCGCGAGCGGTTGATCCAGGCCGCCCTCGGGCTGACGATGAACGAGGCCGAAAACGTCTTCGCGAAGATCATCGTCAAGGACCAGCGCCTGAGCGGCGAGGACGTGAACGAGGTGTTCGCCGAGAAACAGCAGATTATCCGCAAGAGCGGCCTGCTCGAGTACTACGCGACCGGGGAAAGCTTCGGCAGCATCGGCGGCCTGGCGGTCTTGAAGGATTGGCTGCGCAAGCGCTCGCGGGCCTTCAGCGACGAAGCGCGCAAGTTCGGACTGCCTTCGCCGCGCGGCATCCTGCTGCTGGGCGTGCAAGGCTGCGGCAAGAGTTTGTGCGCGAAAGCGGTGTCGAGCCAGTGGCAGTTGCCGTTGTTACGCTTCGACATGGGCCGGATGTTCGGCAGCTTCGTCGGTAGCTCCGAGGAGAATGTGCGCAGAGCCATCGCCGTCGCCGAGTCCGTCGCGCCCGCCATCCTGTGGGTGGACGAGATCGACAAGGCGATGGCCGGCACGCAGAGCTCGGGCCACACGGATGGCGGCACCACCGCGCGGGTGTTCGGCACGTTCCTGACGTGGCTCTCGGAGAAGCAGGTGCCGGTGTTCGTCGTGGCGACGGCGAATGACATTTCTCAACTGCCCGCCGAGCTGCTCCGCAAAGGCCGGCTCGACGAGATCTTCTTCGTCGATCTGCCGGTGGCTGACGAGCGCGCGGAGATCTTTCGCATCCACCTCGCCAAGCGTGGCCGGTTGCAGGGCGAACTCGCCGCAGAATCGACGCTCGCTGATCTGGCCGCCGCCAGCGCCGACTTCAGCGGTGCCGAAATCGAGGAAGCCATCAACAGCGCGCTCTACGACGCCTTCGACGCAGGTGGCGATCTGAGCAAGGAACAGTTGCTTACCGCGTTGGCGCAGACCGTGCCCCTCGCCCGCACGATGGAGGAGCCCATCGACCGCCTCCGCACCTGGGCCGAAGGGCGGGCACGGAATGCGAGTGTCCTGAAGTGACGGCTTGGAGCACAAGCGTAGCCAGGGTGGAGGCGGTGACCCGATTCGGAGCTTCCGCCGGGTATCGCTTCATCCTGCGAGGGGATTTTTCCACTTGAGTCCGCGAAAGCGCGAGAAGTCGGCGTCGGTCGAGTGAAGCACGCAATTATGCTCAACCGCGAGTGCGGCCAGATGGGCGTCGGAGACCAGGTTGCCCACCGCATTCCCGCCGCGCAGCATTTTTTGAAAAATGGTCCAGTGCTGGTCGGTTGGCTGGATGACACGGACGCAGGTTTGGTCGAGCCAGCTCTGCACGCGCTCGATGGCTTCCTTGAGCGTGAGCGGACGCTGGTGCAGCCGGGCATTGGTGCCGATGCGGATGAAGGCGCTCAACACCGGCCAGCACAAACCCACCGGGTCGGAACCGCTGAGCTGCGTGTCCCACCAGGTCCGGGCGGCCTCGTGGTGCTCGGACAAGCTGTCCTCGGCATAGAGCAGGAGGTTCGCATCCACCAGAATCATTGGTGATCCTCTCCTTCGGCGGCGGCGATGAGTTCCGAGATGTTGTCGTAGCTGAAGCCCCGGCGCAGACCGAGTGGGCGGGGTTTCGTGCGGTAAGCTTTCGCGGCGGGCGGTGCCATAATCTCATCGAGCCCCACACGCAGCGCGGCGTTGATGACCTCCTTGAACGGTTTGCGCAATTTCGCCGCACCTTTCCTAGCCTTGGCGGCGACATCGGGGTCCAGCGTCAGTGTGGTTCTCATAGAGGCACCATGATGCCTTGGCTACCAATGTCAAGATGTGCCACCCGCGATCTCAGGGCAGACGCATCAAAAGGCCAGGAGACGTAGGAGGTAGGCGTGATCCCAGG
>CAYXDZ010000367.1:0-4124 GCA_964463815.1 uncultured Verrucomicrobiota bacterium
CGGCGCGCTGGCGGGCCGAGCATCGCATCATCGACCTCCACATGCACATCGAGGCGAAGGAGGAACGTTACCTACGCGCGGTGAAGATCATGGACGCCGCCGGGCTGGGCCTCGGCGTGAACCTCTCCGGCGGCACGGTGACACCCGGCACCAACGGCACTCCCAGCGCGTTCGAGTTGAACAAGGCGCTCGCCGACCGCGTCGCGCCCGGCCGCTTCCTGCACTACTTCAATCTCGATTACAAGGGCTGGGATGACGCCGGTTGGTCGGAGCGTGCGGTGAAGCAGGTTGAGGAAGCGCATCGCCTCGGCGCGGCCGGCCTCAAGGAGTACAAGCGGCTCGGCCTTTACCTCCGCGACGGTCAGGCGAACCTGATCAAGATCGACGACCCCAAGCTTGACCCGGTCTGGAAGCGCTGCGGCGAACTCGGGCTGCCGGTGTCGATCCACGTTGGTGATCCGAAAGCGTTCTGGCTGCCGTTCAACGAGCGCAATGAACGTTGGGAGGAACTCAAGGATCACAAGAACTGGTGGTTCGGCGATCCCAACGTCTTCCCGCCGCGCATGGAACTAATCAACGCCCTCGACCGCGTGATCGCGAAGCATCGCGGCACGACCTTTGTCTGCGTTCACTTCGCCAACAACCCCGAGGACATCGACTGGGTGGACGCCGCGCTCACGCGCAACCCGAACATGATGGCCGACCTCGCCGCGCGCATGCCCGAGGTGGGCCGGCATGATCCGAAGAAGGTCCACGACCTGTTCGTGAAGCACCAGGACCGCATCGTGTTTGCGACGGACTTCATGGTGTATGATCGCTTGATCCTCGGCTCGGCCGGCGACGACGAGCGGCCGACCGATGGGGACGCGCAGGTGTTCTATGACAAGAACTGGCGCTGGCTGGAAACATGGGACAAAGACTGGCCACACATGACGCCGATCCAAGGCAGTTGGACGATCAGCTCCATTGGTTTGCCATCATCCGTGCTACGGAAGATCTACTTCGACAACGCACTCAAACTTCTGGCGCGGTCGATCCCCAAGCCGGTTGCGAAGGCGAAGCGGATCACCGCCGAGCCGAAGCTTGATGGCGTGCTGGACGAGGCGGTGTGGCAGTCAGCCCGATCGGTGCAGGTTGAATACGCGTCTGTCAACTACGCCGCGCGTCCCGAAATGGCGACCAGCGTCCGCGTGTTGTGGACCGACACGCATCTTTACTTCGGCTGGGAATGTCCGTTCACCGAGTTGACCGTGTTCAGTCCGGTGAACACCAAGGACGAGCGCATCGGGCTCTGGGAAAAGGACGTGGTCGAGATGTTCATCGGTCCCGACCTCGGCAAGGTCACGCGCTACGGCGAATACGAAGTGTCACCCTCGAACGAGTGGGTCGATCTCATGTGCGATCTGCCGGACAAGGACTTCGCGTGGAACGGCGGTCTTGAATCCGCGGTGAAGGTGGACGAGGCGAGCAAGGTGTTCACCGTCGAGCTGCGCCTGCACATCGACAAGCTGACGGACAAGATTCCGACGACGGGCACGCGCTGGTGGTTGAACCTCTACCGCATCGACCGCGCGAACAATGCCTTCCTGGCGTTCAGTCCGGTGTTGACCGGTTCGTTCCACACGCCGGCGAAGTTTGGCTTGCTGGAGTTTGAGTAAGCGGACCGCTTATCGGCGCTAGTTTTTGCTAATCCCCGGAATACCGGCCTCCGGTCCGGCCAGACTGTGGTGGGCGAGGCCCCTGCCGAGCCCCATACATGTCTTTGATCAGGGCTCCGCAGGAGCGTCACCCTACCATTGCTGATTAGCGTCCATTAGCGCAAATCAGTGGTCCGGTTTCGTTCCGTACATCCGGCTGGAAATCAGTTTTCACATCGAATCCGCGCTGGCAAATCCGCGTCAGGGAGTCATCATCGAACCCATGAAATCCAAGCTGCTTTCCCGTTGCCTTGCCTTGAGCGTCGCCGTTTTCGCCGCGCTCGGGCTGCACGCCGCCGACTCGAAGAAGGTCGTCTTTGTCGCCGGCAAACCCAGTCACGGTCCCGGCGATCACGAGCATCGCGCGGGTTCCTTGCTGCTCCAGAAGTCTCTGGCGAACGTGCCGAATCTGCAGACGCTCGTGGTCTCGAACGGCTGGCCGAGCGACGAGTCGGTGTTCGACGGGGTCTCGGCCATCGTCATGTATTGCGACGGCGGGCACGGTCACCCGGCGGTGCAGGACAATCACTTGAAGGTGCTGGGCAAACACATGGCAGCCGGGGTCGGGCTGGTTTGTCTGCATTACGCCGTCGAAGTGCCGAAGGAAAAGGGCGGGCCGGAGTTTCTGGACTGGCTGGGTGGTTACTTCGAGACGCACTGGTCAGTGAACCCGCACTGGACGGCGCACTTCACCAAGCTCCCCGAGCACCCGATCACGCGCGGCGTGAAGCCCTTTGCGGTGCGCGATGAATGGTATTTTCACATGCGCTTCCGCGAGAACATGCAAGGGGTGACGCCCATCCTGAGCGCCGTGCCGCCTGCCAGCACGATGGAACGAGGCGACGGGCCGCATTCCGGGAATCCCGCCGTGCGCGAGGCGGTGAAGAACCGTCAACCGCAGCATGTCGCGTGGGCGTACGAGCGGCCGGATGGCGGGCGTGGCTTTGGCTGGACCGGCTCGCATTTTCACCGCAACTGGGGACACGATCAGTTCCGCAAGCTCGTGCTCAACGCGATTCTCTGGTCGGCGAAGATCGAAGTGCCGGCCGACGGCGTCCAATCCCGCGTGACCGAGGCGGATCTGCTGGCCAACCTTGATCCCAAACCCGGCAACCCGCCGTCGATGAAGCTGCCGGAGATTGAACTTTCGGCCGAACCGTTCGTCAGTCCGGTAACCGGAAACTGATCCTTGGCGTCCAGTTACCAAAATTCTGAACAACATATCATGATGAAACTTCGCTTGGCTCAATTGCTGCCGGCGGCCGCCCTCTTGGCGGCCGGCTCACTGCTCACCAACCTGGAAGCCGCTGACTGGCCGCAATGGCGGGGGCCGGATCGCAACGATCATTCCCCGGACAAGGGTCTGCTCAAGAGCTGGCCCGAGGGCGGACCGAAGCGGGTGTGGCTCAACACAGATGTGGGGCTCGGTTACGCGGGCTTTTCAATCGTCGGCGGGAAGCTGTTCACGCTCGGCCTGCGGGAGGACACAGAGTTTTTGATCGCGCTGGATGCGAACACGGGCCGCGAGTTGTGGGCGACCAAGGTCGGAGTCCGTTACGAAAACCGCTGGGGTGATGGCCCGCGCGCCACCCCGACCGTGGACGGCGACCGGGTTTACGCGATGGGCGGGCAGGGCGACTTGATTTGTGTGCAGGCCGCGGATGGCAAAGAAATGTGGTCGGTGTCCATGACCAGGGACCTGGGCGGTAATTTGCAAACCTGGGGTTACACGGAGTCCGTGCTGGTGGATGGCGACCAGGTGATCTGCACGCCGGGCGGGCCGAAGGGCACGCTGGCCGCGCTGGATAAGCGCACCGGCAAGCTCAAGTGGCAGAGCGCCGAACTCACCGAGGATGCTCAGTATTCCTCCCCGATCGTCATCGAGCATGGCGGCAAACGGCAGTACGTCCAGTTGGTGATGAAAAAGCTCTTCGGCGTCGAGGCCGGCACCGGCAAGGTGCTCTGGCAGTCCGACTGGTCCGGCCGCACGGCAGTCATTCCCACGCCCATTTATGCCGACGGCCAGGTTTACATCACCACCGGCTACGGCGTCGGCAGCAAGTTGGTCAAACTGGACGGCAGCGGTGGCGCCACCGATGTCTGGGAGAACAAGGTCATGAAGAACCACCACGGCGGGGTGATCAAGGTGGGCGATTATCTTTACGGCTATTCGGATGGTCCGGGCTGGATCTGTCAGGACTGGAAAACCGGCGAGGAAGTCTGGGCGGACAAGTCGCTGGGCAAGGGGGCCGTTCATTACGCGGACGGCATGCTTTACTGTCTGGACGAAGGGCGGGGCACGGTGGTGCTCGCCGAGGCATCACCCAAGGGCTGGCAGGAGCATGGCCGTTTCACCCTGGAACCGCAGACCACCAAGCGCAGCCCGCAGGGCCGCATCTGGACGCACCCGGTCGTGGTCAACGGCAA
>CAYXDZ010000368.1:0-4116 GCA_964463815.1 uncultured Verrucomicrobiota bacterium
CTTGCGGAACGCTTCGCCGCCGTGCGCGCGAATGAAGCTGTCGGGATCGTGCGGTGGTGGTACTTGCGCGACCCGCACGGCGAGGCCGACTTCAGCTAGGCTTTCAAAGGAACGTTCCGCCGCGTTGCGACCCGCCTCGTCCGCGTCAAAACACAGCACCACTTCCTCGGCGTAGCGTTTCAAGATACGCGCGTGCTCGGCCGTCAACGCCGTGCCCTGCGGCGCGACGACATTGCGCACGCCGCTGGTGAAACAACGGATCAAATCGAGCTGGCCTTCGCAAACGATGGCCCGTTGCTCGTCCAGTACGGCCCGCTTGGACTTGTCGAGTCCGAAGAACACCCGGCCCTTTGTAAAGAGCGGCGTTTCAGGTGAATTGACGTATTTGGCCGTCTTTGCTTCCGGATCGAGCACGCGACCGGAGAAGCCGATCACCCGGCCCTGCTCATCGCAAATGGGAAAAATCAGGCGGCCACGAAAGCGATCGTAATAGCCCTCGCCGCTGTCGCGTTTGAGGATCAGCCCGGCCTGCTCGACCAGCGCGAGGTCATGTCCCTTCGAGCGCGCCCAGTTTACGGTGTCGTCCCAGAGATCGGGGGCAAAACCGAGGCGGAACAGCTCGACCGCCTCCGCTGAGATTTCACGGGAGCGCAGGTAATCACGCGCCGGCTGGGCGCCTGCTTCGTTGCCCAGGCAGTTTTGCCAGCGTCGGGTGATCTCCTCGTGGATCGCGAGCAGGCTGTCCTTCACCGCGCGCGCCTGCTGGTAGCCGGGCGTCTGCTCGAACTCGAGCACGATGTTCGCGCGCTCGGCGAGCCGCTTGACGGCATCCATGAAACCGAGGTTTTCGTACTCGCGCACCCAGGTGAAGACATCGCCGCCCTTGTGACAGCCGAAGCAATGAAAGCTCTGGCGCTGGGGACTGACGTTGAAGCTGGGGGATTTCTCGCGATGAAACGGACAGAGCGCCACGAAGTTCGCACCGTTGCGCTTGAGGGGAATGGCCGCGCCAATCACATCGACGATGTCATTGGCGGAACGAATCTGCTCGAGGATTGCGGGTGAAACGAGACCGGCCACCGGCGCAGCCTAGACCGGCTAAGACCAGTAATCCATCGCGGATTTCGGACCCTTCTTGTTTGAGGGCCGGGCCTTGATCGCGCGGGGCGCGGTTCCCTCGATCAGGAGGAAGGCCGCGTGATCCTTCATCAACTTGCCCAGTGCCGACTCCAGAAAGACAGATTTTTGTACGGTGCCGATGGTTGGCAGGGAGATGCTGCCAAAATTTTCCTGCTGATAGGCGGCCATCGATTTCAACTCGGCGCTCGTGTAAAGCCGGGCGTTGAGCAAGGCCAGGGAGAAGACACAAACCAGCGCGTAGCGGATCATGCCGGACGCGATGCCCAGCGGATACTCGGCGGAACCAAACATGTCGGCCAGTCCGAGTTTGTCACCCTTGCTGCGCACGATCCAGGTGGTCACGCCTTTCACCAGGGCCGCCCACAGGAGATAAACCATGAGAAACCAAAATAGCCGGCCCATGCCGGTGGATTCCGAAAGCAGCTCGCCGAGCGGTTTGTAGAGCAAAGCGCCGCCCCCGAGGATCGCGATCCACTGGATCAAGTTGGGGAACTCCTGGGTCATGCCCCGCTTGCGGCCCCGAAACCAGCCCACCACAATGAGGGCCACAAAGAGCAGGTCAAACCAGCCAAGATGGATGTCACCGATATTCATCGCCGTTCAGTCACGCACGGAGGACGGCAAGCAGGAGTGATTCCGCAGAGCTGGTTCAGGTGAACCAAACTGTGGGAGTGAAGGGAAAACCAGAAAGTAGGGAATGTGGTCAGACCCGCTCGGACGGTGGACAGAAAGAACTATTTCGAGCGACAAATTACGGATGCGAGGCCAGCCAGTAGCGGATCGCCGTGGCCTGGGGATGCTGGGGTTCACGAGCCAGAACCTGCTGATATTGTCGGCGCGCGGCAGGAATTTCCCGCAGATCCTGCGCGTAAACGTTGCCCAGCAGCAGCATCGCCCGGGTGTCCTCCGGCCTTTGCTGGAGCAAGGTTTCCAGCTCGCGCGCGGCATCCACCGGAAAGCCTGACTTCTGCAGGGTCAACGCGAAATTGTAGCGCGCCTCGGCCGAGTTCGGTTCCAGCGCAAGCGCCGTCTCAAATGCGGACAGGGCCTTGAACCACTGCCCCGCGGAATAGCCGGCCAGTCCGAGGTTGTAGTGCGCCGCAAAGTAGCTCGGGTCCGCCTCGGCCGCCGCCGCAAAGAATGTGGCGGCTCCGCCCGCGTCGCGCCGGCTTTGCGCGCCGATGCCCCGCTCAAAGAGCCGCTCGGCCGTGGGCCGGTCACCCGCGACGGGTTGCTTGATTTTCCCGTACTGGTAGCGCGGTCCCGTGACCGGTGCCGGCGCGGGCGTGGGGGCGGGAGTTGCCGGGGCGCTCGCTTCCGGCTGGCGCGTGAGCGCGACGGTGGTGGGTGCGGGTGTCGATTGAACCGGCTCCTCCGTCGGCGCTGCCGAAGTGTCGGGCGGTAACGGGGTGACCTTGCTCATCGGCCGTTTCGACGACTCATCGTCATCATCGGAGCGGAAGAGATTCACCGGGTTGATGCGCTGGAAAAAGCCCCGCCTTTCAGGTTGCGCCGGTTCTTCGACGCGCGCCACTTGCGGCGCGCTGGTCTGAGCCGTTGAAGCCGGGGTGATCACTGGCGGTGGGGTGGTGGTTGCCTGGATCTCGGTGGCCGGTTCGATCTCACCGGCGGGTTGAATCACGGTTTCCTCCAAAGTGACTACTTCCAGCGGTGGTTCCTCCTCGATGACGGCAACCGGCGGCGGAGTTTGGGCTTGCGATGGCTCCGATGAAGTGGAGTTCGCAACGGCTTTTTCCTGCGGCACTGTCGGGACGCTCTCCCGAACCGGGGCAGGCTTTGAAGCCGTCGCGGTTTCAGTAGCCGGACGAACCTCCGTGGCCGGCTTGGTTGCGGGAGGCGCAGCCGGGATATCGGCCTTCGCGACCTGCACTGGCGGTTTGTTGGTCGCCGGTGCGGGAGCGGGCCGGTTGCTGGCGGTTGCCGGTCGGGCATTGGTCGCCGCGCTGGCAACGGTCGTCGTCGGTGGATTGGTTCGGGTGACCAGGACTGGGGCTGCGTTGGTGTTTGCAGCCGGCACGGCATTGGTTGGTTTGGGCGGGGAAACTTCCGTGCGCGCCACCGCCGGGGCAGGCCGGTTTGTGGCGGGCGCGGGCGCGGCCGGTGGCTCCGCAACGGCCACCCGGGTTTCCTCCCGCACCGGACGGGGGTTCAGTTCTGCGTCCAACTGACGGATCGCCGCCTGCACCGCACTGGCGTTGGGCGCATCGGGCGCTTTCGCGAGATACTCACGATACTTCGTGAGCGCGGTCGGCAGGGCGCTCAAGTGCGATTGCGCCACGACCGCCATGTTGAGAATGGCCGGCGCGTAGTTTGAATCGTATTTGTTCGCCTCGACGAAGTACCGGTAGGCGTCGCGCGGGTTTTTGCGCTGCAAGAGGATCAGCCCCAGTCCGTTGAAAGCTTCCGGCGTCTCGCGCTTCAGGTTCAACGCCGTGTAGTAACTGGTCTGCGCACGGTCCAGCCGCTGGTTCTGCAAATGCGCGTCCCCCAGCCGCACCCAGCCTTCCACCGACTTCGGCTGGAGCGCGGTGAAGATGGCCAGTTCGTCGGCGGCCGACACGGGATTGCCCTGCTCCAGGTACAGCTCGCCCAGGTTGTAGCGCGCCGCCGCCAGGTTTTGATCGAGTTGCTGGGCGCGTTGATAGGAGATGATGGCCTCGCCGTACTGGCCGGCCCCGTGATACGCGAGCCCGAGGTAGTTCCAGGCGCGCGCATCGTTGCGCAGCAGGTCGGTCGCGATCTTCAATTTGGTGATCGCCGCCTCGTAATTTCCCTTGCGCACCAGCTCCTCTCCCTGCAACAAGGCCTTCGGACCGGACGGCGCGCAGCCGGCGCCCAGCCAGACCATCAGCGCCAGCGCCAGGTAGAGCGCCGCGAATGACCGCCGTGGGGAGTGCGTCTGCATCATGGCTCGTGGTAACACCGGCACCGGGTGGTGTCAAGGAACCCACCGGC
>CAYXDZ010000369.1:0-4112 GCA_964463815.1 uncultured Verrucomicrobiota bacterium
TCAGATCGTCCCGATCCGCCCGGTGGAATCGCCGAACCGTTCCAGCCCTTCCGCGCCCATCCGGTCGGCGAGACTGAGGAACAGGTTGCTCATCGGTTGCGACGGGAACTTCACGAAGCGGCCGGGCGTCAACGTGCCGCCGCCGCCGCCCGCCAGAACCACCGGCAGGTTGTCGTGGTTGTGGCGGTTGCCGTCGGCAATCGCGCCGCCGTAGAAGATCATCGAGTTGTCCAGCACGGACGAGCCGTCGAAGTCCTTCATCGCTTTCAGCTTCCCGAGGAAGCGGGCAAAGTGCTCGGCGTAATACTGGTCGATCCGCGCGACCTTCTCCCATTGCGACGGGTTGCTGCCGGCATCGTGCGTCAGCCAGTGGTGGCCTTCCGGAACGCCGATCTGCGGGAAGGCGTAATTGGTGCCGTCGCCGGCCAACAGCAAGGTGGCGACCCGGGTCGAGTCGGTCTGGAACGCGAGCGCGAGAATCTCGAACATCAGATCCATGTGTTCGCCGAAGTTGGCCGGTGTGCCCGGCGGCACGTTGAGCTCCACTTCCGGCAGCGCGCCAAATTTCTCCGAGCGGACGATGCGTTGCTCGAGTTCACGGACGCCGGTGAGGTATTCCTCGAGTTTCTGCTGATCGTTCTGGCCGAGTTCACGCCGGAGCGACCGTGCGTCGTCCAAGATAAAGTCCAGGACGGACTTCTGGTCCTGCTGCCGCTGATGATACGAAGCCTGGCGTTCCTGGGCCGGCCCCGATCCGAAGAGGCGTTCGAAGAGCAGGCGCGGATTCGACTCGGGCGTCATCGGCGTCGTCTCCGAGCGCCATGAGATATTGTAAAGATACGCGCAGGAATAACCCGAATCGCATTGCCCGGCCTTGCGCACCTTGTCGCAGGTGAGTTCAAGCGAGGCGAACCGCGTCTCCTGACCAATCTCGCGGGCGATGACCTGGTCGATGGAAACGCCGAGTCGGATGTCGGCCCCGGCGGTCTTGCGGGCGCGCACGCCGGTCAGCAGCGTGGCGTTCGCGCGGGCGTGATCACCGCCGCCGTCCGGTCCGGGCGTGGCGTGTTCGTGGTCCAGCCCGCCAATGACCTGGATCGCGTCCTTGAACGGCTCGAGCGGTTTCATCGTGTTGTTCAACACGAAGTCGCGGCCCTCGCCCGTCGGCCACCAGTGGTCCTGTTGCACGCCGTTGGGAATCGAGCAGAAGGCGACCCGGCGGGGCGGGGTGCCGGCTTTGGCACCGGAGGCTGTCGCCGCGGGCAGCAGGGATTCGAAGGCGGGCAGGGCCAGACCGATGCCGAGGCCGCGCAGGAAACGGCGGCGGTTGGTGGTGAACAAGGCGCGCCGCGCGTTGCGTTGAGGGATTGAAATGGTCGGGTTCATGGCGTGGTTATTCGGTGGTCTGCGCGAGTTGTGATTCCGGTTGTGCAAGCGGATTGCCGGCGGTGAGCGACTCGGTTTTCCGACGTTGCTGGAAGGGGGCCGATTCAACGATCCCGGCAATCAGGGTGTGGAAGCGTCCATCCTCCTTTTCGAGCCGGCTCACGATGCGATCGACGGTGAGTTCGTCGTAATACTCGATCCCGCGACCGAGCGCGTAGGTCAGGAGTTTCTCCGTGAGGCAGCGGTAAAAGGTTTCGCGATGATTCTCGACGAGAATCCGCTTTAACTCCTGGACGCCGCTGAACGACTCGCCGGTGATCAGATCGCCAGACGGATCGATCGGCTGCCCTTCCTCCTGGTCGCGCCAGGTGCCCAGCGCGGTGAAGTTCTCGAACGCCAGCCCCAGCGGGTCGATGCGGTTGTGGCACGAGCTGCACAGCGCGTCCTCGCGATGCCGGGCCAGCAGCTCGCGCAGGGTCGGCTTGTGGCCGGCGGCTTCGTGCGCGGCCTCCTCCAGCTCAGGGACGTTCGGCGGTGCGGGCGGCGTCGGCGTGCCGAGGATGTTTTCCAGGATGAACAGCCCGCGCTTCACCGGCGAGGTGCGCGTGGGATTCGAGGTGATCAAGAGCATGTTGCCCTGGGTGAGCACGCCCCCGCGTGGGCTGTCCGGCGGCAGCTTGACGAACTGCATCTCGTCGCCCTCGACGCCGGCGATGCCGTAATGCTCGGCGAGTCGCTGATTGAGGAAGGTGTAATCGCTGTCGAGGAACTCACGCACGCTGCGGTTCCCGCGCAGCACATGCTCGAAGACCAGCTCCGTTTCGCGGCGCATGGCGTTGCGGAGCTGGGGGTTGAAACGGTTGCCCAGTTGCATCAACTCGCGCGAACGGGCGCGCGCCGCCGTGAGTTCCGGCGATTCATCGGCTCCACCGCGGCGGAACAGTTGCCGGCCGTACTTCTCGCGGATTGCCTCCAACTCGCCCTGGAAACCCAGCACGGCCAGCGGTTCGATGGCGAGATGCTCGATGTTCCGCGCCTGTAACCATTGTCCGGTGAAGTTCTCCACCAACGCCTCCGAACGCGAATCTTTCAAGAGGCGCTCGATCTGAGCGGGCAGGTTCTTTCGCAGCTCACCCTTCGCCGCCAGCGCGAACAACTCGGCGTCCGGCATGCTAGACCAGAAGAAGTAGGAAAGCCGCGACGCCAGCGCCCACTCGTCCACGCGCGGAAACTTCTCGGCCAGCGATTCGGGCGCATCCGCTTCGAGACGGAAGAGGAAGCGCGGCGAGGCCAGTACGGCCACCATCGCACGGGCGTTGCCTTGTTCGAACGTCTTGTCGGGCTGTGTGTACGTCTGTTCGGCGAAGCCCACGAGGCCCGCGAGCACGCGTTCGTTGACCGGCCGCCGAAACGCGCGCGTGGCGAAATCCTGCAAGAGCTTCCGTGCGTGCTCGCGGCGCAGGGTCGGTTCCTCCGGTGCCGGACCGGTGGGAAAGAACTTCGCGTAGTTCTCGGGCGCGACCCAGTGCCGGGTGTCCGCCGGCCCGCGCAGGCTGGCGGACTTGACGCGGAAATCGAGTCGGTTCAACCGCATCTCCTTTTCGACCAACGGCTGGAGTTCGATGGTGAGCTTGTGCTCCCCGGCCGGCAGCGTCCGGTTGACGGCGTAACGAAACGTCGCCCCGCGATCCGGGTCATCCGAGAACGCATAGACGAACTCATCCTCCGCGCAGGCTTCGCCGTTCACGGAAAAGATGGCCTTGCACCGGCCGGGGTCGAACGCGAACTCGCCATCGACGTGAACCTCGAACACCACCTCGTAGTCGCCCGCGTGTTCGGCCTGAATCGAACTCGTCAACACCGCAGCGTCGTAGAATGAAATGCGGTCGCCGGTCTGGCTGCCGTCCGCCGAGCGGAACTCCGTTCCGGCTACCTGTCGCTCCGGCTTCACCCGGGCGGCCGTCGGCACCGCGTCCTTCACGATCGTCTCGGCAGCCTGGACATACTTCTCCAGCAGGAGCGGCGACACGCTTAACACATCGCCAATGTTGTCGAAGCCGTAGCCCGTGTCGTCTGGGGGGAATTCAAGTTCGGTGTCGAAGTCGATGCCCATCAAGTCGCGGATCGTGTTGCGGTATTCCACGCGATTGAGCCGCCGGATGGTGACGCGGCCGGGATCGGGATTCGCGGGGTCGAGGCCGAAGACATCCCGCTGGATCCATTCGTCGATCCGTTGCTTCTCCTCCGCGGTCAGTTGCGGCTTGCGCTTCGGGGGCATGATGCCGGCGCGGATGTTCTTGGCGACGCTCCACCACAGTTCCATGCCGCCCAGGAGGTCGGCGTCGTCCTGGAACTGGTCGAGTGACAGCGAACCCTTGTTCTCGCCATCACCGTGGCAGTCGAAACAACGGTCTTGGAGAATCGGCAGAATCTGGGCGCGAAAACGATCCGCCGCCGGCTCGGACTCCGCCGCAAAGCCGTTGAAGCCGAGGCACAGGACGGCCACCGGAAGGAACCCGACGGGGCGGTTCAAAAAGGTCATTGGCGCAAACATTTTTGTGGTGGCGGGTTGGCGGCGTCACGACGCCTTCGCCGCAACTGGGAATTGCGGTGGACAATACGCTGATTCTCAGACAAGGAAACCCCAAAGTGGGGCGATGGAAGGTTGTTTTGGCGGCTGTGAAATTCCTGCGCCGGCCGGCCCGGAGGGCTGCAAACTCCTTCAG
>CAYXDZ010000370.1:0-4106 GCA_964463815.1 uncultured Verrucomicrobiota bacterium
TTTGAGCGGGCGTTCATCAAATCGAGCAACACCTACTTCATCCATTACGGGTTGGCGGCGGGATTCCCGGCCGTGCAGCGCGCCGGCATGGAGTTCCAGTTTGGCCAGTCGATGAGCCTGCCCACCCGGCAGAACAACGCCGGCCTTTTTCCCACCCCGGAGTGGCTGGATCAAATGCGGCGCGAGCAGGGCCTGCGCTGGCTGGACGGTGACACCGCCAACCTCTGCATCGGCCAGGGCTACATTGATGTCACCCCGCTCCAGGTGGCGGTCATGATTGCCACCATCGCCAATGGCGGCACGATCGTGCAACCCCGACTGGTGGATCGCATCGTCGCCCAGCCGGGCCTCGACGATGATCCGGGCCCGCGCGTAATGCCTTATGAAACCCGCGGCCGGGCGGAGTTTGCACCGGAGCATCTCGCGCTCGTTCGCAAAGCCATGCGCGCGGACGTGGCCATTAGCGCGCCCGGTCCCAATCAGGGCACCGGCTATCGCGCGGAAGTACCCGGCATGAACATCTGCGCCAAGACCGGTACGGCGGAGAACAAGGTGGGCGGCCGGGTGGTCCGCAAGGACGTCTGGTTCGCCTCGTTCGCGCCGTACGAAGATCCCAAATACGTGGTGATCGTGATGGTGGAAGGCGGGGTGTTTGGCGGCACGACGGCGGCCCCCGTGGCGAAGAAAATTTATCAGGCAATCCAGAAACGCGAACAGAGCGGGGAGTTTCCCGCCCGCCAGCGGCTGGTCCAGCGATGACCCTCCAGAACAACCCCATCAAAGAGCGCCTGGGCAGCATCGAGTGGTTGCTGTTGCTGGCGACCTTGTGCCTGGTGGTGGTCGGCGTGGCCTTCATCTCCAGTGCCCGCAGCCCGGCGGAGATGGCCGAGGATTACTCGTTGTTCCGGCAGTTCTTTTTCAAGCAGTTGATTTTCGCCTGCATGGGCCTTTCCGCCGCGGTGCTGATCAATCTGCTCGACTACCATTCGCTCGCGCGCTGGTCGCTGGTGTTTTACTGGGCCTGCATCGGCATCCTGCTCCTGGTGCCGTTGATCGGGGTTTCCGCCGGAGGGGCCACGCGCTGGATCAATCTCGGTCTGTTCAATTTCCAGCCCTCCGAACTGGCCAAGCTGGCTTTCATCTTCATGCTCGCCAGCTTCCTCGCACGGCCCGATCAGGAGCTGCGCACCGTCGGCAATTTCTGGAAAGCCATCGGCATGATGGTGCTGCCCTTCATCATCATCCTCAAGGAGCCGGACCTCGGCTCGGCGTTGATCTTCATTCCCGTCGGGCTGGTGATGATGTTCGTCGGCAACATTCCGTTGCGCTACCTCGCCAAGCTGGTGGGCGGGGCCGCCCTGCTGATCGCCCTGGTGCTGGTCGATGTGTTGTTCGCCCCGAAAGCACTGCAGTTCATCCAGCTTGAAAACTATCAGAAGCAGCGGCTCATGGTGTACTTCGGCCTCGATTTCGCGCCGGAGAACGCCACCGAGGCCGAGCGCCGGGCGGCCCGCCAGTTGCAGGAGGAAAAGTCCTACCAGGTCCGCCAGGCGCTGATCACGGTCGGCTCCGGCGGGTTGCGCGGCAAGGGCTGGCGGCAGGGCAACCAGACACTTTACGGCTACCTCCCTCCGGGGGCGGCCCACAACGACTTCATCTTCTCGGTGATCGCCGAGCAGAAGGGGTTTATCGGCAGCGCGACGGTCATCGTGCTGTACGGGGTGATCCTGTTCACGGGAATCCGGATCGCCAGCCAGGCGCGCGACCGCCTGGGCAAACTGCTGGCGGTGGGCGTGGTCACGCTCGTCTTCAGCCATGTGTTCATCAACATCGGAATGAACATCCGTCTCATGCCGGTTACAGGCGTGCCCCTGCCGCTGCTCAGTTATGGCGGCACCTCGGTCATCGTCTCGTTGCTCGCAATCGGCGTATTACACAACGTGCATCTCTATCGGAGAGCCTATTAAACTACTATGAACGAAAAGAAATTTGGTGGCGGGGGCGGCCGTGGCCGTCGCCGCGGCGGCATGCGCTTCCGGCCCTCGGGCGGCGCGGGACATCGCTCCAAGGAAAAAGAACGCGAAGCGCGTGACGCGCGCGCGGAAATCCTCGTGAGCGACACCACGGAAGAGGAGAAAGTCTTCAACGAGCGACGCCACGAGAAGGAGATCATCCGCGCCGAAAACGTTGCTGCCGGCCTCCCGCCCGAAGGCGACGCCAAACAGGCCGAACTCGAGCAGTCCAAGGATGACGCTGTGGAAGGCGGCTTCCGCAAACCCCACCTCGACGTGCCCGCCGAAGTGCAGGAGGAAGCCGTCGCCGCCGAGGCGGAGCCGGATGGCGAAACGCCCAAGCGCACGGACTTCAAGCCCGTGGAATTTTCCGGGAAACCGCCGCAGGGCATCATGGAATCCATCAAGGCCGCCGCCACAAAGGTCATTCAACGTGTGCAGCGATTGATCAAACCGAAGATCTCCACCCACAAGGAGGTCATCATCAACGCCGAGTCGCTCGAAACGCGCGTGGCCGTCACCGTCGAGGGCAAGCTCGAGGAGTTCACCATCGAGCGCACGACCGAGGACCGCCTGGTCGGCAGCATCTTCAAGGGCAAGGTCCGCAACCTCGAGGACGGCCTCAAAGCCGCCTTCGTCGATATCGGGTTCGAGAAGAACGCCTTCCTGCATTACTGGGACATCGTGCCCAGTGAGTTTGACCGCACTTTTGAAGTGGTCGATCGCGGCCAGAAGCGGCGCGAACGGCCGAAGATCACGCAGAAGGACATCCCGCGGCTGTATCCGCCCGGCAGCGAGATCATCGTGCAGGTCACCAAGGGCCCCATCGGCAGCAAAGGTCCGCGCGTCACCACCAATGTCGTGCTGCCCGGCCGTTACCTCGTCCTGCTGCCCAATTCCGACCAGTCCGGCATCTCGCGCAAGATCGAGAACCCCGAGGAACGCAAGCGGCTCAAGCAGATCCTCCGCGAACTCAGCATCCCCGAAGGCATGGGTGTGATCATGCGCACCGTTGGTGAAGGCCAGCAGTTGCGTTACTTCGTGCGCGACCTCGCGTTGCTCATCGAGGAATGGGAGGCCATCCAGAAGCGCATCAAGGAACAGCCCATGGCGTCGTGCGTCTTCGAGGAGCCCGACCTCGTCGAGCGCACCGTGCGCGACTTCCTCACCGAGGACGTCGAGCGCATCGTGATCGACAACGCGCAGGCCTGCGACCGCGTGAAGCACATGATCGGCAAGATCTCCAAGCGCTCCGTCGCCAAGGTGAAGCTGTATCACGAGCATCAGCCGATCTTCGACCGCTTCGGCATCACCAAACAGCTTGAGAACACCGTTTCCCGCCAGGTCCACCTCAAGGGCGGTGGCCACATCGTCATCGACGAGACCGAGGCGCTGGTCGCCATCGACGTCAACACCGGCCGGCACAAGGGCCAGAAGGATCTCGACTCCACCATCATCAAGGTGAACCTCGAGGCCGCCGAGGAAATCTGCCGCCAGCTCCGCCTCCGCAACATGGGCGGCCTCATCGTGCTCGACTTCATCGACATGCGCTCCCGCAAGGACCAGCAGGCCGTCTATCAGCGCATGAAGGAGCACTTGAAGAAAGACAAGGCCAAGACCCACATCCTGCCCATTTCGCAGCTCGGCCTGATGGAGATGACCCGCCAGCGCCACTCCGAGAGCATGCGCGCCGCGGTCTATGATGACTGCGCCGCCTGCCGCGGCCGGGGCAAGGTCAAGAGCGCCCTGTCCATGAGCGTCGAAATCCAGCGCAAACTCGGGGAGATCCTCCGGAAACGCGGCCGCGACGAGACGGACTTCCAGCTCCGGATCGCCGTCCACCCGACCGTGCTCGACCGGCTCAAATCCGAGGACGAGAAATTCCTCATCGAGCTGGAGAAGAAGTATTACGGCAAGCTGTCGTTCCGGGCCGAGCCGGCCTTCCATCCCGAGCAGTTCAAGATCTTCAACGGCCTGACCAACCAGGAACTCGTCAGCGTCGGCGGCTGATCGCCTTCGCACCAAACTCACAGGGCTTCACCCAGGGTCTTTCGTTTTGAAGCGATCAAGAGTTGAGTAGAGCAAGACAACGGT
>CAYXDZ010000371.1:0-4105 GCA_964463815.1 uncultured Verrucomicrobiota bacterium
GCCCGAACCATTGATCGCGGCGACACGCTTCAGCTTCTCCGCCGCCTGGACCGATGAACTGCGGCCGTCCTCGCCGCTGCACAACGGATGCACATGCACCGGGTTCAGCGCGAGCGGATCGAGCAGGTGATCCTTCGCGAGCTTGTAGTTGCTGTCCGCGCTGGTCGCGGGCACGCACCGTTCGTCCGCCCAGAAGAAGTCCACATTGCGAAAGGACATGGCCTCGGCGTAGGCCAGCCGGGTGGTCGCTTCAAAAAAAGTCTTCGCTATGCGGCCGCCGGAGAGCGCCACGGTTTGGCGGCGGCCCGCCCGTGCGGCGGCGCGGATGGTCTCGATCCAGTCGGCGGCCACGCGCTCGGCGAGTTTTTCCGGTGAGTCGAATTTGCGCAGTTCAACGTTGGACATGAGGGCGGATGGATTTGAGGTTGGTTACTTCACCGGCTGGGGATGCCGCCAGGAATGACCGAGTTGGGCGAGCAGTTCATCGGCGGCGACCGGCCCCCATGTGCCTGCCGGGTAAAATTCCTTCCCGGTGAGCGGCTTGCCCTCCCACGCCTGGGCGATGGGATCGACGATCTTCCATGCGGTCTCGACTTCATCCCGCCGGATGAAGAGCGTGGCGTCGCCGGCAATGGCCTCGAGTAACAGCCGCTCGTACGCCTCTGGCGTGTAGGCCCCAAACTCGGTGTCGTAGCTGAAGCTCATGCGCACCGGGCGAAGCTGCATGCTGGTGCCCGGAATCTTGCCGTTGAACCGCAGTGAAATGCCCTCGTTCGGCTGGAGGCGCAGCGTGATCGCGTTCGTGTCGAGCTTCTGATTGCACTGCGCGGTGTAAAGCACGTTGGGCGGATTGCGGAACTGCACGCGCACTTCGCTCGCGCTGAGCGGCAGGTTCTTGCCGGTGCGCAGATAGAACGGCACGGTGGACCAGCGCCAGTTGTCGATGAACAACCGCATGGCCACATAGGTTTCGATGGTCGAATCCGGCGCGACCTTCTTCTCGTGGCGGTAAGCGGGGCGCTGTTCCTCGGCGACTTCGCCGGCCGTGTACTGGCCGCGCACGACATTGGTGAGCACTTCGCCGGTGGTGAGCGGGCGGATCGAGCGGAGCAGTTTCACCTTCTCGTCGCGGATGGATTCCGCCTCCAACGACACCGGCGGCTCCATCGCGACCAGCGACAACACCTGCAACAAGTGGTTCTGCACCATGTCGCGAAGCGCGCCGGACTCCTCGTAGTAACCGCCGCGTGCGCCCACGCCGAGATTTTCGCTGACAGTGATCTGCACCTGCTCGACCGACTGCCGGGTCCAGAGTTGTTCGAAAATCGAGTTCGAGAACCGGAAGGTCAGGATGTTCTGAACCGTTTCCTTGCCGAGGTAATGGTCGATGCGAAAAATCTGCGCCTCGTGGCAGAACTTCATCAATTCGGCGTTCAGCGCATGGGCCGAGCGCAGGTCGGTACCGAAGGGTTTCTCGACCACCACCCGATGGCCCTCGCCGCCATTGTCGAGTCGTTGGAGGAGGCCGCAGGTGTGCAAATTTTCGACAACCTCCGCAAACTGCGAGGGCATGATCGACAGGTAAAACAACAGGTTCTTCCGCAGGCTGTCGGTGCCGCCCTCGCGAATGTCCAGCGCGAGCTGGTCGAAGTCCTTCGGGTTCGTCAGGTCGCCCCGGCAGTAGCTGATCGACGCGGCGAACTCCGTCCACTTCGCGTCGTCCACCGTTTTCGAGCGGGAGAATTTGCCGAGCGCCTCGCGCAATTCCGCGCGCCACGAGTCGTCCGTCTTCTCGCGCCGGGCAAAGCCGATGATGCGAAACGGCCGGGGCAGGGAGCCCTCGACAAACAGGTGATAGAGCGCCGGGATGAGCTTGCGCGAGGTCAGGTCGCCGCTCGCGCCAAAGATCACGATCGTGCAGGGCTCGACGTTGCGCCGGCCGTTGTCGAGCCGGCAGCTCAGGAGTTCGTCCAATTGACTGGCGTCATTCATGGGGCGCGATATTGGCCGGTCGGATTCTGAATTCAACCTTTCATGCAGGCCACCCCATGAAAGTTTTCACGCGGATACATGAGGAATCAACGGGACAGGGAATGGGACGGCGATTGAGTTCCGACAGACGCCCCGGTACGTTCAGCCCGTGTCGCCACCGCCCCCCAACCAATTTCGCTGGCTCACCACCGGCGAGCAGGCCTTCGAGCGCGCGCTGGCGGCGATCCGCGGGGCACGTGAAGCCGTTGATCTGGAAATCTACATCCTGGCGGCGGATGAAGCCGGTCGCGCTTTCCTGGAAAGCCTCACCCAGGCCGCCGGTCTTGGCGTGCGGGTGCGCGTGCTGGTGGATTCCTTCGGCTCGATCACCCTGCCGGATTCCTTCTGGCAACCGCTGCGCGACGCGGGTGGGGAGGTGCGCTGGTTCAATCCCTTTTCGCTGGGGCGCTACTCCTTTCGCAACCACCGCAAACTGCTGGTCTGCGACGGGGCCGTCGGTTTCGTCGGCGGCTTCAATATCTCAATTGACTACGCGGGTGACGGGGTGACACGTGGTTGGCGCGATCTCGGGCTGGAGATCCGCGGCCCGGTGGTCACGTTGCTCGGGCATGCCTTTGCCGCCAGTTGGGGCAACGCCGGGCTGCGGCACTCGCGTATTCCGCAATTCCGCCGGTCGCGTGCGCGGCAGAAGATTCAGCATCAGCAGTGCGATCTCCTGCTCAGCGGCCCGGGCCGGAACTCCAATTTCATCCAGCGCCAGTTGTTGAACGACCTCCGGCGGGCGCGGCAGGTGGACATCATGGTGGCGTATTTCCTGCCCACCCTCCGGCTGCGGCACGCCCTGACGCGCGTGGCCCGGCGCGGCGGCCGGGTGCGGATGATCTTTGCCGGCAAGTCCGACATACCGATGGCTCAAGACGCCGCCCGCAGTGTGTATCGCCGGTTGTTGCGCGCCGGGGTGGAGGTCTGGGAATACCAGCCGCAAATCCTCCACGCGAAGATCATCGTCATCGACGACGTAGTGTATGTCGGCTCGTCAAACCTCGACACGCGCAGCCTTCAGATCAATTACGAGCTGATGCTGCGTGTGGCGGACGCCCGGTTGGCCGCCGAGGCCCGGGAGATCATCGCCGGCGATCTTCGACACTCGGTGCGCATCACCCGTGAAGCCTGGCGGGCGGAGCAGACCTTGTGGCGGCGGTTGCGGCAGCGCTGGGCGCACTTCTTCTTCACCCGCATCGACATGTTCGTCGCCCGCCGGCACCTGCGGTTGTTGCGGTAGTTTAAGGCTCGTGGAGGCAAATGCTGTTTGCGAAGGGTGACTTATTCAGAAACTTGGCGCTTCGGTGCGGTTGCTCTGACTGGCAGTGGCGGGGGCTGGGACGCGCCCAATGCTTTCCGGCGTTGAAGCAGATACTGAATGGCTGCTCCGCTGAACGCGGCCGGCCCGCCGCACACAAATGGCAGGGCAAACATCAGCAAGAAAACCGACCCCAGTACCCCCAGAAGCGCATCCGTTAAGGTTGCACCGGATTGAGTGCCCCGCTCGATGGCTCCAAGGACAAAGATCACCGTGATCGCTGCTGCTATCGCGATTGCGAAGGCTCCCAGCGCCGTCCAAACATAGGGATGAGGTCGGCGCCGAAAAAGCAGTGCCACGATCGATCCGATGATGGCACCGAACGATCCGAATGCCAGAAATGCCACGAGTTCCTTGAATTCCATGTGCTCAATTCTTCAATGACTCCAAATACGAAATCAATCCGGCGAACTGTTCGAGCGTCAGTGCGGAATGCAGACCCTCGGGCATCAGTGAGAAGTCGCTGTTGCGCCGGGCGGCCACCTTGTCCTTGGGAATGCGCTGGAGCTGACCGAAGCGGTCGAGCAGCAGGACTTCGGTTCCGGTTTCACCCTTGGCCAGTCCACTGAACGATTCGTCGTCCGTCGTCTCGATCTCGACCGCCTGGTAGCCCTCGCGCACCGCCTTGCTCGGGTAGAGAATGCTCTCGGCCAGTTCGTGCCGGCTGAATTGTGAACCCACGCTCGTGAGATCGGGGCCAATGCTGATGCCCTCGCCGCCCACGCGATGGCAGGAGATGCACGCCATGCCGGC
>CAYXDZ010000372.1:0-4089 GCA_964463815.1 uncultured Verrucomicrobiota bacterium
AACGGCTTAAGAAGCTGTCACCCGTGTCGCAAATCACGGGCCAACCCGCGGCTACAAATCGGTCACCTCGACGCTGCGCGCCCGGGCTTCGTCGAGAAACGCCTGCATGATGGGCGTCGGCCGGCCCTTCCAGAGCGCGCCGAACGACACGGGCGGGAAGTCCGGCAGGGGCAGCAGGCGGATGTCCTTGTGGAGCTTGGTGGTGGGAATCTTCACGAACAGGCCGATGCCATGTCCATTGGCAACGTATGTCTCAATAAGATGCAGTGAGCTGACTTCAATGGACGGAAACCAGTCCACGCCGCGCCGGGCCAGCCCCTGTTGAAAATTCCTGGTGATGGCCTCGTTGGCCGGCAGGTTGATCAGGGCGCTGTCAATTTTGTCCTGGAGCAGAATGTCGTCGGCCGCCTTGAACCGGCTGCCCTTGGACACCAAGAGCATCAATGGCAGCGAGAGCAGCGGCGCGCTTTGAATCCCCGGCGGCGGGTTGTCCCCGATCAATGTGAAACCCAGATCCAGTTCCTCCCGTTCGAGCCAGGTCTCAATCTGCGGTTGGTAGCCCTCCCGCAACGTGAGCCGCATCTGGGGAAACTTCTTCTTCACCTGCCCGATGAAGTACGGCACATGATCCCGCAGGACGATCTCCGACGCGCCAATGCGGATGTGATGCGCGGTGCCGCCCTGCAACTTCTTCGTCATCGGCTCCAGATTGCTGAAGAACGGCTTGATGAACTCGTACAATTCCTGACCGGCCGGACTGAGGATGAAGGGCCGCCGTTGAAAAAGCTTCACGCCGAGAAAGTCCTCCAGGGCGATGATCTGGCCGCTGACCGCCGGTTGCTGGATGCCGTAGGGAATGTTGCGCACCGCCTCCGCGATGCCTTGATGACGGGCGACGTAGTAGAACAACTCCAGGTGATGAACGTTCATGAGCATGGCGGCGGGATTTCCGACCGGACGCTAACAAGCCGCCCCCGGCACACAAGCCGGCAATTGGGCTCGATCACCGCGCGGCCGGCGACTGCTCCCAGCCGATCTCGCGCTCGAAGGCGGCGACACGCGGCGAACCGAGCCCGATCGCCTTGTGATAATGCCAGCGTGCCAGGGCGGCGTCCGGAGCCGGTTGTCGCTGATACAGCCGGGCTAGTTCGAGGTGCAGCGCGCCGAGTTCCGGGGCCAGTTCGAGCGCCCGCTTCAACGTCGCTCCCGCCCGTGTGAAATCGCCGGCGTCCAGCCGGGCCCGACCCAGCAGGTAGAGACCCTCGACGTTGGCCGGGCTCGCCGCCAGCTCCGCTTCGAGCAACCGGATCGCCTCGTCCTGCCGGCCTTCCGCCAAGGCGAGCCGCGCGCGATCGATGCGTTTCAAGGTGCCGCCAGCCGGGCTCGAACCGCTGCCCGCGGCGGGCTTGTCCCGACCCGCCATGGCCGTCAGTTGTAGCTGCAGTTTTTCGTTCTCGGTTCGCAACCGCTGCAACTCGATTTCGGCCGCACTCTGGGCGACCCGGGCGGCTTGCAGTTGTTCGGCCAATTGGCTCGCTGCCGGAACGGGCGCGGGTGTCGCTTTTTCCGGGGGAGCCGCCCGCAATTCGGTCAATTGTTTGCGCAAGGTTTCCGCCTCGGCAATTGACTGGTTGAGGTTCCTGCGGGTCTCTTCCAGCAGGCGCAGGTTCTGGCGCGCTTCGTCCGGTTTGGGGATGCCGGCCAGCTCCGTCTCCAATTCCTTCACGCGCTTTTGGAGGCTTGTTACTTCCCGGGTGGCGGTCGCCAGTTGGTTTTGCGTTTCCGCCACGACGGTCGGTTCCTGGGCCGCGGGGCGGATGGCCAGTGCCTCGCGCAGACGGGTGGCGAGGCGTTGGTTCTCGGCCAGCAACTGGTTGATCTGCGCCTGGTATTGCTGGCTCGATCGTTCGAGGAAGTTGACGCGGCTTTGCAGGGCCTGCAACTCTGCGCCGGGAGCCGCCGGTGCGGCCGCTGCCGGTTCGGTCCATTGGTTCAGCCGTTCACTCACGTAACGGAGCCGAAACGCCACGACTTGTGGATCCCATTGAGGATAGACCTTGCCGAGTTTCAACAAGGCCTCCTGCGCCTGCTGATACTCGCGCATCGCCGCGCGGTCCCGGCCTTCCTGCAACAACTGGTCGCCGCGTTGGATCATCGCGGCCACCGCCGCGAAGTCTTCCTCCACACCCGCCGACAACCCGGCGGGGAGCGCGAGACAGAAGGCGACGATGAGGCACAGGTGTTTCATTACGGACGCAGCGTCATCACGGTGTAGTTTCGCCGACCCTTGCGCAACAGAAGATGCCGGTTGAAGAGCAGGCTTTGCGCGGTCACGGTCCGTTGGAAATCATCCACGCGCTCATTGTTCAAATAGATGCCGCCGCCTTGAACATCCTTCCGCGCCTGGCCCTTGCTGGGACACAAGCCGGCCTCCACCAGCAGATCCAGCAGCGGAATGCCGTCACCGCCCAACCGCGAGGCGGCCAGTTCCCGCGTGGGTACTTCCCCCACAATCTCGTTGAAGGTGCTCTCGCGGATGCCCTCAAGCCCGCCGCCAAACAGAATCTGGCTGGCGTGCTGCGCCTCGCGGGCCGCTGCTTCGCCGTGAATCAACACCGTCGCCGCCTGCGCCAGCGCGCGATGCGCCTCGCGGGCACCGGGATTGGTCGCGTGGCTCCGCTCCAGTGCTTCAATCTCCTCGCGCCCGAGGAAGGTGAAGTATTTCAAGTAGCGGATGACATCGCGGTCATCGGCGTTGATCCAGAACTGGTAGAAGCGGTAAACGCTCGTCTTCCTGGAATCGAGCCAGATCGCACCCGCCTCGGTCTTGCCGAACTTGGTGCCATCGGCCTTGGTGATCAACGGCAGCGTCAGGCCAAAGGCGTGACCACCGCCTTTCTTGCGGATGAGGTCGATGCCCATCGTGATGTTGCCCCATTGGTCGCTGCCGCCAATCTGCAATTCGCAGCCAAAGGCCTTGTTCAAATGATAAAAGTCGTACGCCTGCAGCAGCATGTAACTGAACTCGGTGTAGCTGATGCCCACTTCGCGGTCTTCCATGCGGGCGCGGACGCTCTCCTTGGCGACCATGACATTGACCGTGAAGTGCTTGCCGACTTCGCGCAGAAAATCGAGATAGGAAACACCGGCCGTCCAGTCGGCGTTGTCCACAAGTCGGGCGGGATTCGCGGTGCTCTTGAAGTCGAGGAAGCGCTCCAACTGCGGGCGCACGGCAGCTACATTGGCGGCAATCTGTTCCTTGGTGAGCAACGACCGTTCGGCGGATTTTCCGCTGGGATCGCCGATGCTGCCCGTCGCCCCGCCGGCCACCGCGATCGGGTGATGTCCGAAGCGTTGAAACCGCGCGAGCGCCAGGAGCGGTACCAGGTGCCCGACATGCAGGCTGTCCGCCGTGGGATCGAACCCGCAATACAAGGTGAGGCCGCCTTTGCCCAGGCGGTCCGTGAGGGTCGTGAGATCGGTGCAATCGGCGTACAGCCCGCGCCATTGCAATTCATCGAGGATGGTCATGCGCGCAGGGAGTCTTTGCGGCTGCCCGCCGGGCGCTCAAGGGGAATTTCCCTAATTTCCGGAGGATTCCCGCTCGCAGTAGTATCTGAAACAGCCCGGCTCACCGGCGATGCTGCCGGCGGTAACCAGCCGGCCCCACACCGTGCGCCCGCTTGAAGTGCATCGTGAAGTGGCTCTGGTCGGCGAAACCCAGTTCCAACGCAATGGCGGCGATGCTCTCGTCGCGGCTCAAGAGCATTTCCGCGCCCACGTCAATCCGCCGACGGAGCACATACTGGTGCGGAGTGGAACCGGTCGCGGCCTTGAACATCCGCGAAAAATGGAACGGGCTCAGGCCGGCGGCATCGGACATCGACTGGAGCGAAATTCCGGCGTAAGGCGTGTTATGGATGAAGTCCATCACCCGCGCGAGCTGCGTCCGGGACAGGCCGCGGGAACTTACTCCAAAGTGACCGTTCATTTTCTTGCAATTCCGGGCCAGATGCATCGCCAGCGAATTGGCCAGGCTTTCGCCGTAAATCCGGTCCATCGTCTGGCGCGTGCCACAGACCGCTCCCA
>CAYXDZ010000373.1:0-4061 GCA_964463815.1 uncultured Verrucomicrobiota bacterium
GCGAATCGATCCGCTACAACTTTGTCACCGGCCAGATTCAGGCGGAGTCCTTCCGCACGGGCCAGCCGCCGTTCTTCGTCGCCGGGGTCAGCCTCGACGCCAACACTGAGACCGGGCTGTACACCGGTTACGGCATCACGCTGACGACGGATGATTATCAGGAACCGGCCCAAGAAGTGCGCGCCAGCAGCGTGGGCATCGTGCCGGGTGACTACGCCGAGGTGTATTCAGCAACGTTGAAGATCGGCAACGTGCCCATCCTCTGGCTGCCCTACATGCGGCGCTCGCTGGAGACGAACCCCAGCTTCTTCACGATCTTTCCCGGTTACCGCAGCCGTTACGGTGCGTTTGCACTGGGCAGCTACCGGTGGTTCCACAGCGAAAACCTCGAAGCGGAACTGAAGCTGGACTACCGGACGAAGCGCGGCTTTGGCACCGGTCTGGACCTGGCCTACGATCTCGGGCGCGCGGGCCAGGGCGATTTCAGCTACTACTGGACGCACGATCACGAACCAGGCCTCGACCGCGCGGGCGAGCCGATTGATCCCGACCGCCAGCGCTTCCGGCTGTTTCACGAGACGCAACTCGATCCCACGTTCACGGCGCGGGCGATGGCGCGTTACCAGTCCGATGAACGGATCGTCCGCGACTTCTTCGAAAGCGAATACCGTTCGAATATCCAGCCCGGCAGCTATCTCGAACTGCACAAGGCGTGGCCGAACTACAGCTTCAACGCCCTCGCCCAGCCGCAGCTCAACAGCTTCCAGGAAACCGTCGAGCGGCTGCCGGACGTGAAGTTCAGCGCGCACCGCCAGCAGCTTGGGAACCTGCCGCTCTACTACGAAAGCGAGACCGACGCCGGCTGGTTCCGCCGTCAGTTCGCGAACGATGCGCAACCGGACTACAGCGCGTTTCGCGGCGACACGTATCACCAACTGGTTTCGCCGCACATGCTGTTTGGCTGGCTGAACTTCATGCCCCGCGCGGGCGGCCGCTTCACCTACTACAGCGAAGCGCGGGGCGGCGGCGCGACGACGGCCGAGGAAGTGCGCGGCGTGTTCAACACCGGGGCCGAACTCAACGTGAAGGCCTCACGCCTGTGGCCACAGGTGGAAAGCTCGTTCTGGGACGTGCAGGGATTGCGGCACATCATCCAGCCCGCGCTCAACTACGTGTATGTGCCCGAACCCAACGTGCGTCCGCCCGAGCTGCCGCGGTTCGACTACGAACTCGACACCATCCGGTTGCTGCCCGTCGAGTTTCCGGACTACAACGCCATCGACTCCGTGGACGCGCGAAACACGCTCCGGCTCGGGCTCTTCAACAAGCTTCAGACCAAGCGTGCGGGGCAACTGGCCAACCTGCTTCAGTGGAATGCCTACACCGACTGGCGGCTCGACAAGGAGCCCGGCCAGCAGACGTTTGCGGACGCCTTCTCCGAGCTGGATTTTGCGCCGCGCGACTGGCTGCTGCTGACCTCCGAAGTCCGGCTGGACGTCGAGGAGCCCACGCTTCTGGAGGCCAATCATTATCTCACATTCACGCCACTGGCGGATTGGAGCTGGTCCATCGGGCACCGCTATATGCGTGACGATCCGGTCCGCAACATTGAGGGCAACAACCTCCTGGTAAACCAGCTTTACTACAAGCTGAACGAGAACTGGGCGTTCAGCGCGTATCACTACTACGACCTTGGGGCCGAGGAACTGCGCGAGCACACCTACTCGATCTACCGCGACCTGCGAAGCTGGACGGGGGCGCTCTCCTTCCGGTTGCGGGAAGAGGATCAACGCGGCACGGATTTCACCGTGGCGTTCGTCTTCTCGCTCAAGGCGATTCCCAGTGCGAGCCGCGGAGACGACCGCCTGAACTCGACGCGGCTGTTTGGGAATTGAGTGACAAGAGGGGCCGAATCTGAGCGTTTCCTTGCTCTCCAACGGAACGGGTTTTCACCGTCTTCGCAAACCCTACAGAACGGTTTTGATGAACCACCCGCCCCCGAAGATATACATCGAGCACAAGATTATTTCCCCCACGATCAGCGCGCCCATGAAGCGCGGAAACGGCATGCGCACCGTGCCGGCGACGTAGCAAACCAGATCGGTCGGCACCACCATGGCGACCGCGCTGCCCGCCACGAGAAACACCCCCATGGGATGTTTCATCCAGCGCTCCACCCGCGCGATCTGTTTGGGGGCGGCCCGCTCAAAATGCGCGCGGAAGCCCAGCCAGTCGGAGAAAAAGTAAATCAGCGCGGAGGAAATCAAGAGACCGACCAGCGTTACCAACAGCAAAATCCAAGGATGGTCCGGCAGCAGCAACGACCCCGCGATGATCAACGGCGTGGCCGGCAGAAGCACCAGCGCACGCGCGATCAACAGGCAGAAGTACACCAGCAGAAACCACGACTCGTGCTCCTCGAAAAAACCGGCGATGACCTCCGGGGTGTACTGCGCGCGGTTGGCCAGATAAAAACTGATGCCGCCAATGGCGCAAAGCAGCCAGATCCCAAAGACCACCTGACGCGAGCGGTTCATCGTTTTGCGGTGGTTCAGCGTCCCAGCATTCCCGGCATGCCGCCGCCCATCTTGCCCAGCATTTTCTGGAACTTGCCCATCTTCTTCATCATCTGCTGCATCTGCCCGAAGCGGTTCAGCAGGTTGTTCAACTCGACAACCTGGACGCCACTCCCCTTGGCGATGCGTTTGCGCCGGCTGGCGTTGAGGATTTGCGGATGCCGGCGTTCCTGAGCGGTCATGCCGCAGATCATCGCCTCGAAGCGTTTGAACTCGCGCTCGGACTTCGTCATGTCCGCACCTTTCAACATGTCCGCGCCGCCGGGCAACATGCCGACAATCTTGTCGAGCGGCCCCATGCTCTTCATCTGGCGCAGTTGCAGGAGAAAATCCTCCAGCGTGAACTGCCCCTTGCGCATCTTCTCCTCAAGCTTCTTCGCGTCCTCGATATCGACGGCCTCGGCGTCCTTTTCGACCAGGCTCACCACGTCGCCCATGCCCAGGATGCGCGAGGCCATGCGTTCGGGATGAAACGGCTCAAAGTCCTCGAGCTTTTCACCGACGCCGACAAACTTGATCGGTTTGCCAGTGACGGCCTTCAAACTCAGTGCCGCGCCGCCACGCGCGTCACCGTCGAGCTTGGTGAGGATCGCGCCGGTGACGTTGAGCGCGTCGTCGAAGTGCTTGGCGACATTCACCGCCTCCTGACCGGTCGCCGAGTCGAGCACGAGCAACGTCTCCAGCGGCTTCACCAGATCACGGAGGCGGACGAGTTCCTGCACGAGCGGTTCGTCGATCTGCAACCGGCCGGCGGTGTCGAAGATCACCACGCCACGACCCTGCCTGCGGGCCTCGTCGAGCGCGTCCTTCGCGATCTTGAGCACATCTTTTTCACCACGCCGCACGACGACGGGGATGTCGAGCTGTTTGCCGAGCACTTCGAGCTGGTCCATCGCCGCGGGGCGATAGACATCGGCGGCGACCAGCAGCGGCGCGCGGCCCTGTTTGTGGAGGAGCTTGGCCAGCTTGCCGGAAGTGGTCGTCTTGCCGGCACCGTGCAGGCCGACCATCAGGATGCACGTCGGTTGCCCGCCCAGATTGAGCGCCGCGTTGGTCGAACCGAGCAATTCGATCAATTCGTCGCTGATGATTTTGATGATTTGCTGGCCGGGCTGAACGCTGCGCACGACCTCCTGGCCGATGGCCTTTTGTTTCACCGCCTCGATGAAATCCTTGGCCACCTTGAAATTGACATCGGCTTCGAGCAGGGCCATGCGCACCTCGCGGAGGGAGTCCGCGATGTTGTCCTCGGAAATTTTGCCGAGGCCGCGCAGGTTTTTGAACGCCTGCTGAAGTTTGCCGCTGAGCGAGTCGAACATGGGCGCGGAGGCTAGGCTGGGGCGGGCGGGTTGACAAGGCCGGGGTCGTTTGCTTAAGTCCCCGTCCCTTCCGGGCGGGTGGTAGGTTACCCAAGTGGCCAACGGGGGCAGACTGTAAATCTGCTGGCTTATGCCTTCGATGGTTCGAATCCATCACCTACCACCA
>CAYXDZ010000374.1:0-4051 GCA_964463815.1 uncultured Verrucomicrobiota bacterium
TGGTATTGGTTCACCGCCACGGCGGGCAACCGCATCGACATCCGCAAGGCGCGCACGCTGGCCGGCCTGCGCGACGCCGCACCGGTGACCATCTGGCGCGCGCCAGCCACCGGACCGATGAGCCGCGACATCTGGGCGCCGGAGTTTCATCGCGTTGGCGACCGGTGGTACGTCTATTTCACCGCGACCGACGAGCAACGCACCGACGCCAACCGCCGCATCTACGCGCTCGAATCGGTGACCGATGATTTGCAGGGCGCGTTCGTCGAGAAAGGTCGCGTCGCGGTGCGGGACGCGGACCATTACGCTATCGACGGCACCTTGCATCAACGTGCGGATGGCAGGCTTTTCTTTCTCTGGTCGGGTCGCGAACGCAGCCAGACCGGTCCGCAGAACATCTACATCGCGCCGCTGAGCGATCCGTGGACGATCAGCGGTCCGCGCGTCCGGCTCTCGACGCCGGACCACGCCTGGGAACAACACGGCTGGCATGTCAACGAAGGCCCCGAGGTGCTCGTGCGAGACGGCCGGACGTTCGTGATCTACTCAGGCAGCGGTTTCACCACGCCGGAGTATTCGCTCGGCTTGCTGACCAACACCGACGGTGATCTGCTGAATCCCGCGTCATGGAGCAAGTCCACCACACCGGTGTTCACTGCGCTGGAGCGGGACGCGGACAAAACCTTTGGCCCCGGCCACAACGGCTTCTTCAAGTCACCCGACGGCACGGAGGACTGGATTGTGTATCACGCGTGGGACAAACGCGAAACCCGCGGTCTGCAACGCAGCGCCCGCGCCCAGCGCTTCAAGTGGCGCGCGGACGGCACACCGGATTTTGGCCGGCCGATCCCGCCGGGCGTGGCGATCCCGGTGCCGGCGGGAGAGTCGGTGGAATAACCGCCCAGCGTGTGCCGGTCTTGAAGTTGCTAACGGATTGGCCGTCATGAACATCGTCGAATCACAACGGTTGAAGTGGTTGGAAACTGGAACCGTCCTGTTGATTCTGGGACTTCCGCTCGCGTTGAACGCCGCCATTCACGAGGTCGGCCCCGGCCAACCGCTGGCCACGCCGTCGGACGTGCCCTGGGAATCGCTCGCGGCGGGCGATGTCGTGCGCATTCACTGGCGTGAGATGCCTTACGCTAACAAGTGGGTGGTCAACGTGGCGGGAACGATTGAGGCTCCGGTAATCGTGCAAGGCGTTCCAGGTCCCAACGGCAAGTTGCCGGTCATCGACGGCAACGGCGCGACGACACGGTTGGCGTTGAGCTACTGGAGCGAACAGCGCGGCGTGATCAAGGTCGGCGGATCGAGCACGCCGAACAACGCCCAGGCGTCACACATCGTGATCGAGAACCTGGAGATTCGTGGTGCGCGACCGCCCTACAGCTTCACGGACGACGCGGGGGCAGTGCAGAATTATCCCAACAATGCGGCCGCCATCTTTGTCGAGTCCGGCGACCATATCACCATTCGCAACTGCGTCTTGCACGACTGCGGCAACGGGCTTTTCGTTGCGGCTGCTTCCAGCAATGTACTGGTCGAAGGCAACCATATCTTCGGCAACGGCAACGTCGGCAGCATCTACGAGCACAACAGCTACACGGCGGCCGCGGGGATAACTTTTCAATTCAACCGCTACGGTCCGCTCCGCGCGGGCGCCGGTGGCAACAACTTGAAGGACCGCTCGGCCGGCACGGTGATCCGCTACAACTGGATCGAGAGTGGCAATCGCCAGCTGGACCTCGTTGATGCTGAGGACAGCGTGGCGCTGCAACAGGATCCGCGTTACCGCAGCACGTTCGTCTATGGCAACGTGCTCATCGAACCCGACGGCGCGGGCAACCGGCAGATGATCCATTACGGCGGTGACAGCGGCAACGAACCCACCTATCGCAAGGGCACGCTCTATCTGCACCACAACACGATTATCTCGACGCGGGTCGGCCGGACGACGCTGCTCCGCCTTTCGACGAATGATGAGTCCGCCGATTGCCGGAACAATGTCATCTTCGTAACGGACAACGGAAACCAGCTCGAGTTGATCTCAGACGCTGGCGCGCTGACGCTCAACAACAACTGGCTGAAGCCGGGCTGGGTGAATTCGTTTGCGAGCGGCTACTCGGGCTCCGTGACCGGCGGTGCCACGAGCATCCCCGGGACCGCCCCGGACTCCATCAACTTCGCGCAGCAGAACTTCCGGCTCGCGCGCGGCTCCGCCTGCATCGACGCGGGGACCACACTGCACCCCGCGACCCTCGCCGAGCACGCCCCCGTGGCGGAGTATCGCAAACACCGGCTGGGTGAGGCCCGGCGATCACTGGGCGCTCCGGATCTGGGCGCGTTCGAGTTCTCACCGTTTGCAGCGTGGCAGGGCGAGCAGTTTGGTGAGGACGCCGAGAATGAACTGGTCAGCGGCGAGGCTGCAGACCCCGACGGCGATGGAGTAATAAACCTGCTCGAATACGCCTTCGTGCTGGATCCACTATCGGCTTCACCCGTCGGTCTGCCCCGCGCGGTGCGTTTCGCCCATGCGGGCGATGATTACCTGGCCGTTGAATTCCGCCGCCCGCCGACACCCACCGGCCTGATTTACACATCGCGTGTCACCGAGCGTTTTGAAGAATGGTGGCCGGGGAGCGAATATGCGGATTTCGTCGTCCCAATCACCACGGTGCACACCTCGGACGCCAGCGACGACAACTGGACCCGGGTGCGCCTGAATGAGCCGATCAGCAGCGAGCCGCGTCGCTTTATCGCGGTGGAAATTCGTCGGGAATGACACTCCCGGCCATGCCGTTGTCACTCAGCGCCACTCAATTTCCAGAGCTTCGCGCGAGTTGGGTAATTCCCAAGCGGCAATGCCGGAGGCGCGGTCGAATGAGGATGCCACCGCGCGGCCGTTCACCGTGACCTTCAACTTGCGCCCGGCCCCGCGTACGATTATGCGCCAGGTCTTTACGGTGGAGCTTCGCGCCCCTCGCGCTTCGCCCATGACCAGCCGTCCGCCGGCTTCGCTGCTGGAAGCCAGCACCGTGCGCTCGCAGCCATCCGCGAACGAATTCGACACTCCATCGTCCTCGCGCCAGTGCATTGAATCCATGCCGCCGGGCCAAAGATGCAACGCGACTTCACGCAGCGGCTTTTCCCCGACGTATTGCTGCACCTCGCGAAACGGAAGCAGCGCGCCGGCCCGGACAAACAGCGGCAGAACCTCGATGGGAGCGGGCGCAATAACATGCTGACGCCCCGGGAGAAGTTCGCCCGACCAGAAATCAAACCATTCGCCCGCCGGCAGGTACACACTCCGGGCCACCGCACCTTGACGGATGACCGGCGCGACGAGGAGATTGCGACCGAGCAGGAACTGATCGCTGATTCCCGCCGCGACCGGATCATCCTGATGATGCCAGAGCAACGGCCGCATGAGCGGGGCTCCCGTGCGGACGGCTTCATCGGCCAGCGCCCGAAAGTAGGGGAGCAACTGGTAGCGAAGTTGAATGTAATGGCGCGTAATGGCTTCGGCTGCCGGCCCGAATGACCAGGGTTCATGATCAATCGTGCCGGTGTTGGTGTGACCACGAAAAAACGGCGTGAACGCCGCGCACTGCATCCAGCGGATGAACAGCTCGGGGGTGCAGTTGTCCAGGAAGCCGCCGGCGTCACACCCGCAGAACGGCACGCCGCTCAGTCCGAGGTTGAGCAGGGTCTGGAGCGAATCCTCGAAATGGTGCCAGGTTGAGCTGTTGTCACCGGTCCAGACCAGGGCTTGCTGCTGCACGCCGGCCCAACCGGCGCGCGTGATGATGAAAGGGCGTTGACCGGGCTCCGCCGCCAGCGCGCCTTCACGGGAGGCCCGGGCCATCTCGCGGCCATAAAGATTGTGAATCTCGGCGTGCCTGCGAGGACCGTGATCCGTGACGTGACGGGCACGTGGATCGAGCGTCTTGTCCGGGCGCGCGAAATTCGCCGGCTCGTTCATGTCATTCCAAAATCCCGCGATGCCGAGCCGGGAAAGTCGCCGCTGTTCATCACCCCACCAAAGACGCAC
>CAYXDZ010000375.1:0-4026 GCA_964463815.1 uncultured Verrucomicrobiota bacterium
CGCTTTGCCCGACGCACCCGAACTCCCTACCCTCCACATCATGCCGCGACCGAAAGGCTCCAAGTCAACCCGCAGCACCGTGAAGGTGGGGAAATGAAGCAGCCCGCGCTCATAAAGCTTCTGGGCAGCGGACTGGAACGGACGATCCGGGAAATGAATCCTTGGTGGCGGGGCGAACCCGTGCCCGACGTGGCACCGCTACGCCGCTGGGCGTTTGATCCGGTGAAGCAGGGATTGTTGGCCGGCCCTGGGCCGGCCGTGCTGCTGCGCGGGCCAAGACAGGTTGGCAAGACCACCCTGCAATTGCAGGTGATCGACCAGTTGCTGCGCGAAGGCATTGAGCCAACCCGGATTCTGCGCCTTCAGTTCGATGAGCTGGCGACGCTGCAAAAACTCGAGGCTCCCATATTGGAACTGGCCTACTGGTTTGCCGACCAGGTCCGGCGCGAGACGTTCACGCTCGGTGCGAGCAAAGGGAAACCGGTTTATCTGTTTCTGGATGAAGTGCAGAACCTGCCCGAATGGGCGCCGCAATTGAAGAACCTGGTGGATGTCAGCCGGGTGCGGGGCTTGGTGACGGGCAGCTCGGCGCTACGAATCGAAGCGGGGCGGGACAGCCTTGCTGGAAGGGTGTCCACGATTGAAATGGGACCACTGTTACTGCGGGAGATTGCGCAGTTCCACGGCACCGGGGAGCTGGCTCCGTATCTGCCGCACAACGGGCTGGGTCCGCTCAAGCACAAAGAATTCTGGCTGGGACTGCGGGCATTTGGCGAAAGACACACGCCACTTCGGCAAACAGCGTTTCGTGCCTTCAGCGAACGCGGGGCCTACCCTGTAGCTCACGCGCAAGCTTCGCTTCCGTGGGAACAAGTGGCTGAATTTCTCAACGAAACCGTGATCCGCCGGGCCATCCAGCATGACCTGCGAATGGGGCCGCGCGGGCAGAAGCGGGATGAGCAATTGCTTGAGGAGGTCTTTCGCTTGGCTTGTCGCTACGTGGGCCAATCTCCGGCGCAAAACCTCTACCTGGACGAGGTGCGCCGGGCCATGAACGCCAACATCGGCTGGCAACGCATTCTGGCCTACTTGAAGTTCCTGGATGGCACGCTGCTGATGCGATTGATCGAACCGCTGGAGCTTCGGTTGAAGAAACGCCGCGGTGCCTCAAAGCTCTGCCTCTGCGATCATGCCTTGCGTGCGGCCTGGTTACAGGAACAAGTGCCGCTCGATCCGGAAACACTCGCGGCGCAACCGCACTTGTCAGACTTGGCGGGTCGAATTGCAGAGAGCGCGGTCGGCTATTTTTTCCGATCCATCGTCGGCCTGGCAGTCGCACACTTCCCGGAGCGTTCCGCTGAACCGGAGGTGGATTTTGTGCTCACCATTGGAGAGCAAAGAATCCCGGTTGAAGTGAAATATCGCCGTCAGGCCTCTCACAACGACACAGTGGGACTACGGGCCATGATCGAAAAGACGGTTTATCGCGCGCCTTTTGGCATCATCGTGACCCAGGATGATGCGCCAGCCACGGATGACCCCCGAATTGTGAGCCTCCCGCTGTCCACCCTGCTGCTCATGCGCTAACCCGCCTCCCGTGGCAGAAGTCGCGCTAACCAGTTGAACTGGGCTGAGGAGCGGTGTTGAATTGACTCATGCACTCCGCCTTGCCTCCCGCACTGCTTCCGGTCTTGCTGCTCTCAAGTTTCGCCATGCCCGACACCCTGCCCGCCGCCAGTCTCCCCGATACTTTTGAGATCCACGCCGTCGATGCCTACCTGACGGCGAAGGCGGAAGAAGCCCGGCTGGTCGGCCTGTCGGTGGCGATCGTCAAGGACGGCGAACTGGCGCTGGCGAAAGGTTACGGCAGGCGTTCGCTCGCGGATGAGCGACCGGTCAACGCGGAAACCATTTTCGCCATCGGCTCGATCTCCAAACAATTCACCTGCGCCGCCATTCTGCTGCTGGCCGAGGAAGACAAATTGTCCGTTCATGATCCGGTGGCGAAATGGTATCCCGGTCTGACCCGTGCGCGGGACATCACGCTGCTCGACTTGATGAATCACGTGTCCGGCTATCCGGATTATTACCCGCTCGACTACGTGGAACGCCGGATGCAGATGCCCATCGACCCGGATGAACTGCTGCGGGAATACGCCGGCGGCAAACTCGATTTTGAACCCGGCGCCAAATACTCCTACAGCAACACCGGCTACATCCTGCTCGGGCGCGTGGTAGAGAAGGTGGCCGGCAAGTCTTTCGGTGACTTTCTGGCGGAACGCATCTTCCGGCCGCTGGGCCTGACCCACACGCTTTACGAACCGGACCCGAGCGATCCCCGGATTGCCGATGGCTACACGATGTTTGCACTCAGTGATCCCCTAGAAGTCGCCCCCGAAGGGCGTGGCTGGATTGGCGCGGCCGGCGGCATTTTCTCCACACCCACCGATCTGGCGAAATGGAATCTGGCATTGATCGGCGGCAAGGTTCTCCAGCCCGCCTCCTATGAATTGATGACAACCGGCCGCAAGCTCGCCGACGGACGGCTCAGTGACTACGGCTGCGGGTTGACGGTTCGCACGCAGTCGGGCCGCCAGGTGATCGCCCACAACGGTGCCGTCAGCGGCTTCAACGCCTACAACGCCACCATTCCCGGCACCCGGTCATCGGTCACTGTCTTCGTAAATCTCGAAGGCAGCCTGGGTTCCATTCCCGGGGATTTGCTCGGGCTGCTGCTCAAGGTGCCAGCCAACCTTCCCGACGTGACGGGGCCGACGGCGGTCGAGGCCGCCAAAGCACTGCTGGCCGAATATCAAACGGGACGAGTGAATCGCGCCCGGCTGAGCGATGAGTTCAACGCCTTCCTCACCGACGAAAAACTCGCCGGAGCAGCGGAGCGCCTGAAACGATTTGGCCCGCCCACCAAGGCGGAATTGCTCTCGCGCAACGAACGGGGCGGCATGGAGGTCAGCGTCACCCGGCTGACCTTCGAGACTGGTTCGCTGCGCACGCTGCTGTACCGCCAGCCGGACGGGCGGGTGGAGCAGTTCTTCGTCTATCAAGATTGAGCGGGTCGAAGCTCCTCAAGCTCGCATGTCAAATCCCGCGGGTGGGGTCGTGCGTTCCAAGCGGAGGAACTTGTTTTGATCGTCGAATTCAAGGCGAAACCACCCATGCACGCCATCCTTCAGAACATGCCGTTGCAGAGCCGAAGCCGGGAAGTTCACCGTCTGGCCCGTGACCGCCGTGGCGTGAACCATGCGTGCGACGCCGCGGTAATAGTCCAGCAGATCGTCGGCTCTGACATGCAGTTCCAGCATGAGCGATGGCATGGCGAACGAAGCTCTTAGCACGAGCCTGCCCACCGCGCGAGCCTGACGTGCGGCGGCCGATCAACCGCCTCCCGCCACAAGCCAATGGTCGGGCGAAGCTCCCTCAAATTGTGTAAAACTTTGGGCAGGATTCGTGGAGTCGGCCGACCGCTCCCAAGGAAGTGTGTTGCCGGGTTCGCGGCCATGAACTCCGCAAACCCGTTACCATCATGATCGCCACCAGCTATCCCACCATGTTGCTCATCTTCGCCGTCGGCTCCGGCATCATCGTCACCTACGTCCTGTTGGTTCACAAATTCCTCGGCAAGGCGAAGTAGGCGGGCTCCCTTCACCACTTGAAGACCGGCAGCAGGCTGGACCGGGCGTCCGTCCACGGATCGCCGGCTGGCCGGCTTTCGAGGGGAATCCGGTTGGGATCACGGGTCAGGCCGCGCAAATCGGCTTCCCTGCGGGCGAGCACCAGCCACTGGGATTGTTCCTTGCCTTCCAGCCGGTCGGCTTGGTCGTCGATCCAGCTCAGACCCGCGTACCCCTTCAACTTCGCCAAGCCGGCCATGACCTGTTCCAGGTCCAGATAACGGTTGGACAGGTGCATGGCCAGCCAGCCACCCTCGGCAATCTTGGAGAAATAAAGTTCCACCGCCTCGGCCGTCAGCAGGTGCATGGGAATCGCGTCGGAGCTGAAGGCATCCAA
>CAYXDZ010000376.1:0-4012 GCA_964463815.1 uncultured Verrucomicrobiota bacterium
TGCTCAGGATCAACAACGGCAGCAGATGATCGTGTGAGGCGAGGATGAAGTGGATCAGGCCGTAGCTCACCAACGCCGGCACCACCGTCGGCAGCAACAGCCCCCAAACCCGCCACTCGCCGGCTCCGTCCAGCCGGGCCGCCTCCCGCAGGCTGGCCGGCAACTGGCGGAAGATTTGGGTGAACCAGATGACGCCGAGGCCGCTGGCCGCTCCCGGCAGGATCACGCCCCAGAGCCGGTTGATGAGCTGCAGTTCATTGACCCAGGTGAACAGGGGAATGGCGAGCGCCTGCACGGGCAGCACGATCGTCACGAGCGCCAGCGCAAAAAGCCATTTGCCCGTCCAGCCGCGGGCATTGGCAAAGGTATAACCCGCCAGTGAGGTGACAACAGTTGCCAGCAATGCCTGTCCGGCGGCCACGAGCACCGAGTTTCCGAGCACGCGCCAAAAGGGGAACCATTCGCCCGACAACAGGCGGCGCGCGGGTTCCAGGCTCCACGCGGTGGGCCAGAACTGGCGCGGGTTGAAGATTTCGGCGTTCGACTTGCCCGCGGCGAGCAGCATCCAGACAAAGGGATAGGCAAACGCCAACGCGGCCAGCAGCAGCAAACCCGTTGCGAAAACCGACCAGCGGCGCGAACTCGGACGCCTCATGGCTGTGCCCTCCGTCGGCCCAACAGGCACAACACCAGGACGCCCAGCAACAACGGCGCGATGGCGAGGCTCATGGCCGCCGCCGTGCCGAACTTCCCGAAGCTGAAGGCCTGTTGGTAGGTGTAATTGATCAGGAGCAGACCCGCGTCGGCCGTGCCGCCGGAACCGCCCAGCAACACATAGGCGCCGGAGAACATCGCGAAGGCATCGACCACCAGATAGACACCCGCGAAAACCAGCACATGCCGCAACAGCGGAATCGTGACCCGGCGGAAGACCGGCCAGCGCCGGCTGGTTTCGAGCGCGGCCACTTCGTACAGCGGCCGGGGCAGACTCTCCCGGCCGGCGAGCAGGAAAAAGGCGATCAACCCGAGCCACCGCCACGCCGCCTGCAACACCAGCGCCGGCAGGATCCAGGCGGGGTCTTTCAGCCAGTCGATGGGCGCGAAACCCAACGGCATGACCAGCCACTGGTTTAGCAACCCGTTGCGACCGTGAAACACCAGCAGGAAGAGCAGGGCCAGCACGGCGGGCGGGGTCAGCCCCGGCAGCAACAGCACAAAGGTCAGCACGCCCTTGAGGCGCGGCCAGCAGTGGTGCAGCGCCTCCGCCAGCAGCAACGCGAGCGGCACGATGACGACGATGCTGGCCAGCGTGTAGGTGAGAGTGTTGCGCAGCGCCTTGAAAAAGCGCGGATCATCCAGCAGCGCCCGGTAGTTCGCGAGGCCGACCGATTCAGCGGGGCCGAAAAGGGTGTCGGATTGCAGGCTCAGCCGCACGCCGCCGATCACCGGTGCCAGCCAGAAAATCGCGAACAGCGCGAAGAACGGCCCCAGCAGCCAGAGGCCGGAAGTGCGGATGGATTTCGAGCGCGTCAAGGGACTGCATGGGAAGGCGCGACCCTGCCCGCCGTCAAGCCGCCGCTGCCGGCATTGCCGCCCAGCCCGCTGGCGCTCGACAGGTTGCGGCGGCATATTCATCCTTCCGGACATGAAAACATGGTGGCTGCGCTTAAGCTTATTGGTTTTGGTTTTTCTGGCCATCGGGCCGCGACAGCCCGCCTTCGCCGCCGTTGCGGTGGTGGATCGCGGTACGCTCACCGGCAAAGTGATGTGCGGCTATCAAGGGTGGTTCAATTGTGAAGGCGACGGCGCGGAGCGGGGCTGGTTTCACTGGACCAAGGACCGCGGGCGGCTGGAGCCGGGCAACGCCAAAATCGATCTCTGGCCGGATGTCTCCGAACTGGGGGCGGACGAGCGTTTCCCCACCGGCTTCCGGCACGCCGACGGGCGCGTGGCCGAGGTGTTCAGCTCGTTCAAGGAGGCCACCGTGTTGCGGCATTTCCAGTGGCTGCACGACTACGGCATCGACGGGGTTTTCCTCCAGCGCTTCGCCGTGGATGTGCAGTCGCCGCGCGGCTTGCGGCACAACAACACCGTGCTCAATCACTGTCGCCGGGGCGCGGAGCAGTTCGGTCGTGCCTACGCGGTGATGTATGACTTGAGCGGCCTGCGCAGCAACCGCATTGCGCAGGTGATCGCCGACTGGCGCACTTTGCGCCACGAGTTGCGCGTGACGGAGGATGCGGCCTATCTCCGGCATCGTGGCCGGCCGCTCGTGGCGGTTTGGGGCGTCGGTTTCAATCACGACCGCGAGTACACGCTGGCCGAGTGTCGCGAGCTGGTGGAATTCCTCAAACGCGATGGCTGCTCGGTGATGCTCGGTGTGCCGACCTACTGGCGGGAGCTGAAGAATGACGCGCTCGCGGACCCGGCGCTGCACGAGTTGCTCAAGCTGGCCGACGTGGTCAGCCCCTGGACCGTGGGGCGTTACCGGTCGCCGGCGGAGGTGGCCCGGCATCAGGTGAATATGCTCCAGCCCGATCTCGCTTGGAGCGCGGAGGCCTGGCTGGATTACCTGCCGGTCGTTTTTCCCGGCTTCAGTTGGCACAACCTGCACGGCGGCGGGCTCGACCTGATCCCCCGGTTGCGGGGCCGGTTTCTTTGGTCCCAGTTCATCGCGGCGAAGCGTGCCGGGGCGGAAATGGTTTACGTGGCGATGTTCGACGAAGTGGACGAGGGCACGGCCATTTTCAAATGCACCAATGACGCGCCCGTGACTGGCCAGACGAAGTTCGTCACCTACGAAGGTCTGCCGAGCGACTTCTACCTCAAGCTGACCGGAGCGGCCGGGAAGCTGTTTCGGAACGAAGTGCCGGCCAACGAGGCGCTGCCCGAGCTTCCGTAGTCCTGACCGGGTAAGCCAACCACGCCAACTCGCCGCTGGCCAGCGCGGTGAGCCATCGTTATGGTGGCGAAACCGCATGGTCACCACGAAGCCATCCGCCTGCATCAACCGGTTGCGCCGAGCTGCCGCCGGGGCCATACCCGGCGAGCAACCAGGGCAGTTGTCAATAGTCAGAACCGTAGAACATTAAGCGTGAGCTGGCGCTTGAGCGAAACGTGGCCCTCCGGCAGGTGGGTGAGTAGTTTGCGGCGTGTGTAGCCACGCAAACCCAAACCTCAACCACCGGAGAACCACCATGAAGATCATGACGGGAATCGACCCCTGTATGAAATGACGACTCGCGCGAAGATTCTTTTTCTCGGCCTGGCGGTCTTGATTTTCGCTGTTGGTGTGAGCGTAACGCTGGCATTGAGAGGCTTTGACGCAAGTGCAGAGGACCCCAAAAGACTCTTTATGACTTACGTTCAGAATCCCATTCCAACAGAAATTCTTGTGGAAAGCGCAGATGGCCACGCCAACTTCGGAGGCACTTGGATTGTGTTTCAGCTTAAGCTTTCTGGCAGACAAGTGGACAACTTGATCTCAGCCAAGGGCTTGCGAAGAAGAGAGACCGTTCAAACAAACCTATTTCCCAAGGTGGCTTTCACGGTTTTGAAACGGCCAGAGTACTTCATTACCGACAAAGATATGACTTGGTCCAAGATAGGAACGACGGCAATTTTGGCGGTGGATAGGGATGCTGAAATAGCCTTCTATGTTGTGTATTCGCCGTGAGAAAGCTCGGCGACAGTCGCGCGCGGGAGCACGACCACGACCTTCCGCTATACCACGGTCAGCCTGCCCCTGGGCGAGAACCACGCGGGCGTGACGCTTGGTGGCTGGCTGGTGCCGAACTCCTTTGGCGGCAACCTGCGGCTAGCGACGGCATGGCAGTCAGCGGCTGCCTCCAGACTTGACCTTTTCGGGCCTGAATGCGCTATTTGCCGAGCTTCGGGACGGTGTCGTCTCGAACAACCAAACCACATCACAACCAGGGAGTTTGTCATGAAGAACCAGTCCACCGCCATGTTTGTGGCCGCGCTTGTCGCCGCGTCCGCCGTCAGTTGGGAA
>CAYXDZ010000377.1:0-3984 GCA_964463815.1 uncultured Verrucomicrobiota bacterium
CCCGGTTACGCGAAGACTTTGACCGGCTGGATTCAGGCGCTGACCATCGGGTTGCCGGGGTTTCCGCCCACCTGGGTGTTCTTTCTGAAAACTCTCATCAGCGGCGGGTTGTTCACCGGCCTGTTTGTCGGCGCGATGAAGTTTGCCACCCGCGAGGTCGAGTCCCCGGAAGCGGAGACGGACGAAAAGCCGGTGGAAGATGATGCCCGGCAGCCCGAGGAGTCCCAAGCGTGAAGACGGAACGACCGGCGGTGGAAGGAGCAGACGGGCGGTTCAAGATCGGTGTGATCTCTGACACCCACGGATTCCTCGATCCTAAGATCGGCGAGCTGTTCCAAGGCGTGGACCACATTCTTCATGCCGGCGACATCGGCTACGCATCGATCATTCTCGAACTGGAATACCTGGCGCCGGTCACGGCGGTCTTGGGCAACAATGACCTGGGATTGGACTACCGGGAAATCGAACGGCTCGCATTGGGCGGCCATAACTTCCACGTGGAGCACATCATCCCGCCCATGAAACCCGCGCCGGACTTTGCGCAGAAACTGTGGCGCACCGAGACGAAGGCGGTTGTTTTCGGGCATTCGCACCGGCGGTATTGTGAGCTGCACGACGGCGTGCTGTTTTTCAATCCCGGTTACGCGGGCAAGCCGAAGCTCGGCTTGCAGCGCTCGGCTGCGATCATCGAAGTCGTCGGCGGTGAGTTGCGCCCGCGCTTTCTGGATTTGTAATCCGCGCCGGCTGCCGCCATTCGTCACGATCTTGTCACGGGCAATTTTCCCCCTTGAGTCGGGCGGGGCGCGTTCCTAGATTCGCCTCGTGCCAAAAAAGTGCGTGTCCCCCAGCGCCGCGCCACCGGACGGAGGTGGCAGATGATCCAGCTTTATCAATTTCCCTGGAGTCCCTTCTGCCTGGTGACCCGGCGGATTCTCGAATTTGGCCGCATCCCCCACCGGCTGGTCAATGTGCCCAGCGGGGAGCGGTCATTGATCTGGAAACTGACCCGGCAGCGTTATTACCAGGTGCCGGTGATCAAGCACGGGCGCGACGTCATCTTCGAAACGAGCGACAATTCGCAAGTGATCGCCAAGTATCTCAGCGAGAAGTTCTCGCTGGACCTGTTTCCCGAAGAACACCGCGGCGTGCAGTCGATCCTCTGGCAATGGATCGAAGACCGCGTTGAGGGGGCGGGCTTCAAGCTGAACGACATTTACTTTGAGGAGTTCGTGCCGAAGGCCGACCGACTGGGATTCATCCGGCACAAGGAACGCAAGTTCGGCCGCGGTTGTCTGGAGCGCTGGCGCGAGCAGCAGGTGGAATTGTTGGCGGAGTTTTCGGCCGCGCTGCTGCCTTTCGATCAGATGCTGCTCACGCGGCCGTTCCTGCTGGGTGAGCGGCCGCATTTCGTTGATTTCGACCTGTATGGCATGATCGGCAATTTTCTGTATTCGGGGCACTACGAGTTCCCCGTCGAGCATCCCCGGCTCCACGAATGGTTCGACCGGGTGCGCCGGATCAAACGCGACGTTCCTAAGTGAAAAACTACATCCTCGACACCAACGTTCTTCTTCACGACCCCAATTCCATCCTGAACTTCGAGGACAACCACGTCCTCATCCCCATCGAAGTCATCGAGGAAATCGACCGGTTCAAACGCGATTCCACCGAACGTGGCCAGAACGCCCGCGCCGTCTCCCGGATGCTCGACAAGCTGCGCGCCAGCGGCAGTTTGAGCGAGGGGGTGAAGCTGGAGAACGGCGGCAAGCTGCGGATCATCTTTCGCGAAGGGACCGGGCGCGAAACCGGCAATGGCAACGGAAAATACAATGTGGACAGCCGCATTGTGGCCCTGGCGCTGCAAATCCAGAAAGCCACGCCGCGCCGCAAGACGGTGCTCATTTCGAAGGACATCAACCTCCGGCTCAAGGCGGACGCGCTCGGCCTGGCCGCGGAGGATTACGAAACCGACCGCGTGTCCGTTTCGGAACTCTACAGCGGGATGTTTGAACTGCTGTTGTCGGAAAAGGAAATCGGAGCGTTTCGCGCGAACGGCGAGCTGCCGCTGGCGAAGCCGGGCAAGTACTGGCCCAACGAATTCTGCACGCTCATCGAGGACACCAACCCCAAGCGCACCGCGCTGGCCAAGGTGGACCCCACCGGCACGAAGCTGATTCCCATCATCGACAGCCGCGAAGGGGTCTATGGCATCCGCCCGCGCAACCGCGAGCAGCACTTCGCTTTCGACGCCCTGCTCGACGAGCGGGTCAAGCTCGTCACGCTGATGGGCAAGGCCGGCACGGGAAAAACTTTGCTCGCCATGGCCGCCGGGTTGAAGCGGGCGGTGCTGGACCGGGAATATCGGCGGGTGATCGTCGCCCGGCCCACAATCAGCATGGGCAAGGAACTGGGCTTTCTGCCGGGTTCGCTGGAGGAAAAGCTCAACCCCTGGATGCAGCCGATCCACGACGCGCTGGAGATGCTGGGCGACTTGAACATGGGCCACGACAGCCGGCGGACAAATGACCTGATGCGCAACGGCTCGATCGTGGTCGAGGCGCTCAGTTACATTCGTGGCCGCAGCATCGCGCAGCAGTTCATGATCATTGACGAAGCGCAAAATCTCACGCCGCTTGAAGCCAAGACGATCATCACGCGCGTCGGGTTCGGCACGAAGATCATCTTCACGGGTGATCCCTGGCAGATCGACAATCCCTACGTCGATTCCTCCTCCAACGGATTCAATTATATCGTGAGCAAGTTCCGGCAGCACGCCATCGCCGCGCACGTTGAGATGCAAAAAGGCGAACGCAGCGAACTCGCCGAACTCGCCGCGAACATCCTGTAAGGAAACTGGCGGGTGAGGGAATCAGCCGCCGCCACCGATGTTTATAACTTCGGCCTCATGCACCGAGTTGGTGCTGCCCACCGAGAGCACCGCCCAGGAGCCGCGGATCATCGCGCTCAAACGCGGAGTTCCCGGAGGAAGCTTCGTCTCGTCCATGAAGTTCAGGTCGAACGCCCAGCGGCGGGTGGGCGCCTCGTAAATGCTGCCGCCGTAGCGCCAGCCGTTGGTGGCGAATTGGGAATTGAAGAGCACCACCATGGAGCCGTTGTAGGTGAAAGTCCGCCCGCTCCATTTCTCCAGCAACCGAGTGTAGTTTTCCACCCCGCCGCTGTACTTTTTGGTGCGGTTGGAATCGAGCGTCGGCACAATCCCCGACAGCAGTGCGGCATTCACCGTAGTGTTCGCCGCGACACGGGTGCCGAGGTCCGAACTGGTGCTGTTGGCATCCTGCCAGTTTCCCGAAAGGATGGTGATGGCGTCACTGGCGATCGAAGCCGGCTTGGTGGCGGTGGTATTGGTGGTGCCCAAGTGTGAACTGTTTGGCTGGTTGAAGTTGCCCTGGATGTAAAGTGGTTGAGCCGTCGCCACCGTCAACCCGTCCGCCGGCAGCTCCGCGCCCTCTCTCAAACGCACGGCAGCCATCTGGCCCGAGGCCAGAGTCCGCTGATCATCGACGTAGATGGAGGAAACGTCATTGCCGGGGAGAATTGGCCGCAACACGGAGTTGGTGTTGCTCCACTGCCGCAGCGCCGCGACGTTGATGTCCACGGGGACCACAGTCCTTTCCTCGCGCCAGTCGCGGAACGAGTTCGTCGTCGTTACGAACTTCTGCCAGTCATTGGTCGAGAGCACAGTCGTGGTATAGCGCGGACCGCTGGTGACGGTGACGCCGGTGTTGGCCACCGTGATGATCATGTCCGACTTGTTGTAATAGCGTTGCTGCCCCATCGCCGAGCTTGCGCTCTCCCCCGCAGGTGGCGGCATGAGGATTTCGCGCACGGCCGCCGCGGTGTTGTTCGTCCCGATGGGTAGGTGCAGATGGGCGGTATGCTGATCCGCCTCGCCGACAAAGTTGACGTTGCTGCCCGGCGTTCCGGTATGATCGGTGTCCCCGGGTGCGAAAGCGTTGACCATGG
>CAYXDZ010000378.1:0-3966 GCA_964463815.1 uncultured Verrucomicrobiota bacterium
TCGGATCGTCGGTGACAAACTCCGTCACGAGCCAGTTCGGAATCACCGAATAAACGAGCTGGCCGATCTTGAGCGCATCGCCCCGCGCGGAAATGGGCCGTGCGATGCGCCAGCCGGACAGCGGATCGGGCTGCAGCGTGTAACCCTTGGCCTGGGGACGCACTTCGACCCGGTCAAAGGTGATGTTGTTGCTGACGGCGATGCTGGTGAAGGTCACCAGGGCCGTGTCGCGCCAGGCGGTCGGGCTCGCGGGCAACGCCTCCAACAAGCGGCTGTCCAGGATGAAGATGTCCGGCTGACCGGCGAGCTGGACGTAAAACTGGCGGCTGACGGCCAGCCGGTTGCCCAGCCGCACCTCCTGCGACTCCCCGCCGTTGCGCAGTGTCACGGTGAGCAACGGTGGGGCAAGTCCGAAGTCTGCCAGCGTGGCACCCTCTTCCTGGATTTCATCCGGGGTGAGGCGGACGAGCCACTGCGCCTGCTCAAGGAGGAGCAACCAACGTTCGGCGGCGTGCAACTGCGCGGGGTAGTGGAGCGGAGCTTCGAGATCCCAGAGGCTGCCGGTCTTCCGCAACCGGATGGGCGGCTGGTTGGTCTGGGTGATCTCGATGACGGTGACCTGGTCGCGCTTGAAACCAGGCAGCAGCACCCGGGATTGCGCGGTCTTCGGGCCGGAGCCGGCCCCACGCTCGAAGAGGCCGATATACAATGCCAGCGCGAGCGCCACACCCAGCAACCACCATGTCTGTCGCGTGTTCAAATCAGTTCAATTCGAGGGGCATTCAAGAGTTGGAGCCGCCTAACTTCGTCGCCGCAACCAGACGAGAAAACCCACGAACAAAGCGCCGAGGGGCAGGCCGGCGATGAGCACCAGTCGGACGCCCCGAAGCTGTGCCGGGGTCAGCGCCAGTTGATAATCCTGCATCGGCCGGGGCCCGATGCCCGCCATCAATTCCGAGCGGTCCAGCAGCCAGTTGATGATCTGATTGGCGAAATCACGGTTGCCCATATAGTCGAGCAGTTGGTTGCCAAACATAAAGGCATCACCCGTGACGACGATGCGGGTGACGCCGCCGCGCAGCGTGGTGACGCCGGGCAGGCCGCCCTTTTCGACCGCGACGGCCAGCGGGAACTCCCCGACGGGATCGCGCCCGGTCCGGATCGCCTGGCCGTCTGGAAACTGGGTGTAAACAACGGCATTTGTGCCGGTGTAAACCAGCTCCGTGACCGCCGTCCCCGCCAGGCCCGCGGCCTCGCGCCGGGCCGCGATGGTGCGGGTCGAGAGCACTTGCAGGCCCGTGTCGCCCAAGGGGGAAACGATGGGATGCTGGCCAAAGCGCGACGTGAGAAATGCCACGGCCTGCCCCTGCCGCGCATTGGCCGCATCCTCGACCAGATTAGCCCCCACATCGACACCCCATTGAGTCAGCAGGCGCTCCAAACCGGTGCCCGTCAGCAGCGCGGGGCCAATGCTGAACATCGCCAGCAGACGGCCGCCCTGGTTGAGATACTGCTCGATCCGGTCCAGTTCGGCCGGATGAAATTTTTGCTGCGGGCCGGCGATGATCAAGAGATCGCAGTCATCGGGGATGTCCCCCTTGGCACCGAGGCTGAGCACATCGAATCGCAGGTTGTTCAAGGCCAGCAAATCGGCAAACGAGGCATACCCCATCTGGGCCTCGGCCCCCGAGGGATCGTGCTCGTTGTGGCCGGCCAGGAAATAGGCCTTGTAGTCGCGCGGAGCGATGACGTCGGCAATCGCCGAAGTGAACATGAGCTCGCCCTTGAAGGTGCGGTGGCGGGTGATCAGTTCAATCTGATCGGCGTTCGGCACTTGTTCGTAGTCCCTGTCCGTGAGCATCCGCTCCGAGATCACGCGTTTGCGGCCGGCATGATCGAAGATGACCAGGTTGTCGTCCATCTCCGGAGGGAGGTTGTAGCGGGTGCGGACGGCCTGCGCCGCGGCGGGGTTGCGGTCAATACTCACTTTTCGGACAGAGAGGTTCGGCGACGCGGCGAGGTATTCCTCCAGCACTTGGTTGACGGGCGCCAGCAAGACGGCCTCGCTGTCAAAGAAGACGGTGACCTCCACCTGATTGGTCATGGACTGCAACAGGGCCAGCGTGCGCGGCGTCAAGGCCATGCTGCCGCGATCCGACCAGTGAAAGCGCTTGAAGTGCCGGGCGGAGAGGTAGTTCACCATCACCACAATGGCCATGAACGCCGCCACCGCCGCCGCCACCTGCAAGGCGATATTCCATTTGCGACCGCGGGAGAAGGTATGCAGCGGGTTCATGGACGGCTCATTTCCAGCGACGGCTTTCAATCACCCGCAAGGTGAGGAATAGAAACAACGCCGTCAGGCTCAACAACAAGATCACGGCACGCGTGTCGATGATCCCCGCCGCGAAGGCCTCCATGTGCTGGCGGAGATTGATGGCGGAAAGCAGCGCGCTCATCGCGTCATTCGGGGCGAGGTTGCCGGTGTTTACAAAACTCAGCATGAAGAGCGTCAGTCCGCCGGCGAAGCTGATCATGGCGGCCGTCATCTGGCTGCGGGTCAACGAGGAGGCGAAAACCCCCATGGCCATGTAAAGACAACCGATCAACAGGATGCCCAGCCCGGTGGAGGCCAGCAGGCCGAAATCAAAGGCCTCCTGGGCGCCGCCGAAATAACGGAGCACCAGCACGCACACGAGCAGCGGCTGGCAGATGATGACGTAAAAGATCAAGGCGCCGGAGAACTTCGCCGCCACCACCTGCCGGTCGCTCACCGGCGCGGTCATCAAGGTTTCAAACGTGCCTGAGTCCTTCTCCAGGGCGAAGCTCCGCATGGTGATCACCGGCGAGGCCAGCAGCAGGATCAGCCAGAAATACAGTGATTGGTAGTAGATCTGGGTCACGGGCACGGACGTGGGCGTGCCGTTGAGTCCGTTGATGATCTGCACGAAGCTGAGACCGATGAGCAGCAACACCACGGCGAGCACGACGTAGCCCGTGAGGGAGTTGAAGTAGCCGCCGAGTTCGCGACGCACGAGGGTGAAGAACGCCTGCATCAGTATTCCTCCTCCCCGTTGGGGCGCGTGACCTGCACAAAGATGTCTTCCAGGGAAAACTTCGCGCGGGTCAGTTCCCGCAGGGTCCAGCCGTTCTCCCGGCAGACCGCGTAAACCTCCGGCCGGATGTCCGCCCCGGCGCGGGGCGTGAGGGAGATCACCATGAAGTCCCCGTCTCCCGGCACGACATCGTAACGGGCGATCGGCGGCCAGTCCGCCAGCCATTCCGTGAGCAGTTCGATGGGGGCGGCAACCTCGGCCCGCACCTGGCCTTCGGGATTCATGTGGCTCTGCAAATTCTCCGGCGTGTCGTCGGCCAGAATCCGGCCTTCCTGCATAATCAAGACCCGGCCACACGTCATCTCCACTTCCGGTAAAATGTGGGTCGAGATCAACACCGTATGCTTCTGCGCCAGGCTTTTGATGAGGGAACGCACGAGCCGGATCTGATTCGGGTCGAGGCCGATGGTCGGTTCGTCGAGAATGATCAACTCCGGATCATGCACGAGGGCATCCGCCAGACCGACCCGCTGTTTGTAACCCTTGGACAAGTGACCGATGAGCTTCCGGCTGACTTCGGTGAGGCTGCACTCCTCCATCACGGCGTCCACGCGGTTGCGGGAAGCGGCGCGGCTCAGACCCTTCAGCCGGGCGCGAAACTTCAGGTACTCGCGCACGCGCATGTCGTGATGCAGCGGATTGTTCTCGGGCATGTAGCCGATCCGGCGGCGCACTTCGTCCGCCTGGGAAAAGACATCAAAGCCCGCCACCCGCGCCTGCCCGGACGTGGCCGGCATGAAGCATGACAGAATGCGCATCGTGGAGCTCTTGCCGGCACCGTTGCGGCCGAGGAGGCCCACGATCTCCCCGCGCCGGACGTTGAACGTCAGGTTGTGCAGGGCGCGGTAGC
>CAYXDZ010000379.1:0-1141 GCA_964463815.1 uncultured Verrucomicrobiota bacterium
GCTACGCGACGATGGTCAATGGCATTGATGAACTCGCTGTCACCAACCTCGACGGCCTCGACACGCTCGCGACGATCAAGGTGTGCGTGGATTACCGGATCGGCCGGCGGCACGTCGAGCACGTGCCCAATGACATCGCGGAACTCAACGAATGCCGGCCGGTATATCGGGAGTTTCCCGGCTGGCAGACGGACACCTCGGGGGCCCGCGAGTGGAAGGATCTACCGGCGAAGGCGCGCAGTTATCTCAAGGCCATCAGCGACTTGACCGGGGCAAAGCTGACCATCGCGTCCGTCGGTCCGGGCCGCGAGGAGACGATTTTTCTATAAGCCACCTGAGCAAGCCATCCGAGCCTGTCGATGATGAATGCCAACGACATTGAGCTATCAATGCTTGAAGGCTTTGAGCAAGTTGCCCTGATAATTGGAAACCGGCCGCTTTACCACTTCAGCCATGTCTCCTCATTTCATTATTTCAACCACATTGAGGAACCGTCGGGCGACACGCGGGCCAACATTGAACTGGTCTTGGAAGAGTTTGAACCGCCACGCGCTCGCATTGGCATCAAGTTTCACCAGGTCGCCGACGTGGCTTTCTCTGGATTTGGCCAGATCATGGGGCTCTTCTTTCAGGACATCCGTGAACGCGGCTGGGAAAAGTTGCGGTTTGAAGTTGGTGATTATGAAGACGGACGCATTCATTTGTTCTGTCACAACATTTCACTTTTCGATCCGGGAAATGTGGCCTTGAAAGGCTGAACTCGGAACCACGAATGGGCGGCACGGCCAGATCACCGCAAAATGGACTTAACTGATCACTGTTTACTGCCCACTGCTGACTGATTACCGCCCACCCGCATGAGCCAGTCCGCCCCCCAACTCAGCGCCGAGGCGAAGGCCAATTTGCCGACGCACGTCGCCATCATCATGGATGGCAATGGGCGTTGGGCGAAAGAACGCGGGTTGCCGCGCGTCGAGGGACATCGCCAGGGCGCGGAGTCGGTGAAGAACGTCGTCAAGGCCGCCGGCGAGCTGGGCATCAAGTTCATCACGCTTTACGCCTTCTCCGTCGAGAACTGGAACCGCCCCAAGGACGAGGTCGATACGTTGATGAAGTATCTGCTGCGCTTCCTCAAGCGCGA
>CAYXDZ010000379.1:1241-3920 GCA_964463815.1 uncultured Verrucomicrobiota bacterium
GAGCAGGTGATCGCGCATCATCTTTACACGCACGGCACACCCGATCCGGACCTGTTGATTCGCACGAGCGGCGAGATGCGCGTGAGCAACTTCCTGCTCTGGCAGATTTCCTACGCCGAGTTCGTGATCACCAAGACGCTCTGGCCTGACTTCGGGAAGCGGGAGTTTTACGCCGCTTTGGAGGAGTATTCGCAGCGGCAGCGACGTTACGGCGGAGTGTGAGGGACGCTGAGGATCGTGATCAACCATGATGCGTGATGCGTTCGGTGGCGGAACGCCCGCCCCAGCCTCCGACCACCTCGCCTGACGCTTGGTTCACCAGCTCAACCACCGGCGCATTTCGCCATCGTCTTTTCCGGGCGGTTGATCAAAGCTGACCGCTGATGACCCCCAGCGAAGTCTATTTGGAAAAGGCGGCCGGCCTGCTCGCCGCCGTACGCGCTCAATTGCCGGCCCTTCGCCAGGCGGCGGACTGGTTCGCCGAAACCATCCTCGCCGGCCGCATGGTTCACGTTTTCGGCTCGGGCCACAGCCGGATCATGGTCGAGGAGATGTGGCCGCGTTACGGGTCGTTCCCCGGCTTCAACCCCATCGTCGAGCTGTCGCTCAGCTTCCACAATCTGGTCGTGGGTGCGAACGGCCAGCGGCAGGCGATGTTTCTGGAAAACGTTTCCGGCCTCGCGGAACGCATTCTCCGGAACTTCGATCTCGCGCCGCAGGATGCCGCGCTGGTGATTTCGTCCAGCGGCTGCAACGTGGTGCCCATCGAGATGGCCGAGCAGTTTCAGCGGCGGGGCGTGAAGGTGGTGGCGATCATCAGTCGCGCCCACTCGGAGGCGAGCACCTCGAAACGCGCGGATGGCAAAAAACTCCAGGACTTCGCCGAACTCGTGCTCGACACCGGCGCGCCCGTCGGCGATGCGATGGTGAAGATCGACGGGCTCGACACGCCGGTGGCACCCGGCTCGACGGTGGGGGGGTGCCTGCTGGTGAACTGTCTGAAAGCGGAAGTCGCCGCCCGGCTGACGCAGGCGGGTCAACCACCCAAGGTGCTCAGCGCCGGCGTGGTCGTGGGCAATGAACGGGCGGTGAAACTCTTTGAAGCGGCCTACGACGAGCACGGCCGCCGGCTGGCGAAGCTCTACGAAAAGCTGGGCAGCGCCGAAGCTGGTGCTTGAAGCCCGCTACCAGTTCGGATTTTCCGGCAGGCAATCCTGGAACTCCGCGATCAGCTTCTTCTCGTAGTCACCCGCGTAGGTGCCGTTGAAGAAACGGTCCAACGCCTCGTTGTGCAACCGTTCCCAGGAAGCCTCCTCCTTGCCGGGATTGATCGGGAAGAACAACGCCTCGTTGGCCTTGGCCGCCTTCTGGTCACCGGGTGCGTCGCCGATCATGAGAATCTTCTCCGGCGCGTATTTGTCCTTCGTCGCAAACTCGAGGTGCTGGGTCTTGGTGCCCATTTCCTGACCGGCGATGATCGCCACAAAGCCATCGATCTCGTGCTCCTTCCACTCGCGCTGGAGCGCATCCACCGGGGTCTGGCTGATGCACATGGCGTCGGCGTGGCGCTTGATCTTCTGCAAACACTCGCGCACGAGCGGAAACGGCGGCACGCCATGCACGATGTCCTCGACGGCGGCGTTCACCGCGTCGGACCAGGTCTTGACCTGCGTGAGGCGACGGTTGCCGCCGGCCACTTCGGCGTTGAGCGTGGCGTTGCCGAGTTTGCTTTCGCGGGCGATCCATTCCTCCAGCGCTTCGAGGTCCGGCATCGCGACGCCGCGGGCCTTCACCTGCGGCCGCGCACCCAGGAGCTTGATGGCGCGCACCAGCGCCGGGAAGCGGTTGGCCCCGCGCGTCTTCGAGTAGAGGTTCACGAACGCCCAGGTTTCACGCGCGTATTTGCTGGCCGCCTGGAGCTTGAAGTGTTTGATGAACATCGGCGTGAAACACTCCTGATGCTTGATCTCCATGCTGTCGAAGATGCAGCCATCCGAGTCGATGCCGACGAAAAATTCCTTGGTGGGAACGAAGTTCTTCAGGGCGTGTGCGGGGTCACTCATAGAAACGCGGCCGACGGTGCGGACCCCCGGCCGGGGTGTCAAATCTGATTTCGAAGCGGCAGATCCAGGTTGGGTGCCGGCGACACGTCCATCAATTCCTGCACGGTGGATTGAGTGTAAGGCTGCATTCGTTTGCGGCGGGGCTGCATCAACAGCGGGGTCAAGCTTGCGCCAGCGCCGCCCGCAATTCCTGCAAATGCCGGGGCACGGCCTGCCACGGATCTTCGGCGGCTTCATACTCCAAAGTGACGAAGCCTTGATAGTTCGCCTGGCGGAGGATGCGGACGACGCGGGCGAGGTCCGTGGGCTGCTTGCCGCCGGGAACCTGATTGATCTCCACCTTGAACTGGACGTTGACGGCGTACGGTGCGAGCCGGGCCAGGTCGTCGTAGGGCGTCGCCGAATAAAAGTTGCCCGTGTCGAGGTTCAAGCGCACCCAGTCGTGGTTCGTCTCGTTGATGATCTGTTCGAGCACCGGGGCCTGGGCGACGATGCCGCCGTGGTTCTCAACGCCCAGCATCACGCCGCGATCGGCGGCGTAGTCGCCGCACTCCTTCAACGCGCGGACACATTGCTTCACGGCTTCGTCTCTGGTGAGCCCCCTCGGATCGCCGGC
>CAYXDZ010000380.1:0-2556 GCA_964463815.1 uncultured Verrucomicrobiota bacterium
CGCCGGACAGGATCAAGCAGCAGGTGTTCGTGGCCGACGCGTTCGCGCATTTCGTCCAGCAAGGCGGCGGTGGGAAGTTGCTGTTGGCGGCGGGCGCGGCGCCAAAGGTTGACACTTGGTCCGACGGTGAGATCAAACGCGCCGTCGGATCGTTCGGCCAGCGACTGTCCGGTTTCAAGCACGCGCCAGAGTTCCGGACTCACAACCCGCCATTCGCCGGAACCGGCGGATTGCGAGAGCCGGCTCAGTTCGCTGTCGGCGTCGTAATCACTCAGAATCTGGTTCAGCGCCGCAATCCGGGCGTAGGCTGCTTGGGCGGCTTTTCGGGCGGCGGCTTCATCCGGGGCATAAAGCGTGAGGCGAAATTCCAGTCCCATCTGGGCCTGCGAATAATCAAAACGCTGAAGCGCACGCCGCTCGGTGGACGCGCATCCGCCTGCGGCCACCAGGAATCCCACCAGCAGGGCGCGGAGCATGAAATTTCTCATCGCGCGCGAATCCTCGGCAGAATGCTCTTGCCTCATCAAGTTGCATTGTTAGATTCCCGCCTCCTTTGAAACCGCAATGCCCACGATCCTGTCCTCGAAGCTTTGCGGGTTCGTGTTCGCGAACTGAACGCTTGTGAAAATTTTCAGCGGCACCTCGAATCTCCCGCTTGCCCAGTCCATCTGCGCTTCCATCGGCATTGAGCTGGGGAAATGCACGGTGAGTTCGTTTCCCGACGGGGAAACCTTTGTGAAGATCGAGGAGAACGTGCGCGGCGAGGATGTTTATATCGTGCAGTCCACCAGCCCGCCGACGAACCATAACTTGATGGAGATGTTCATCATGATGGACGCGGTGCGCCGGGCGAGCGCTTCACGAATCACCACCGTGCTGCCGTTTTACGGATATGCCCGGCAGGATCGCAAGGATCAGCCGCGGGTGCCCATCACGGCCAAGCTGGTGGCGAACCTCCTGGTGGCGGCCGGTGCCAACCGGGTGCTCACGATGGATCTGCACGCCCAGCAGATTCAGGGCTTCTTCGACATCCCGGTGGACCATTTGTATGCGGCACCGGTGATGTATGATTATCTAAAGAAGAAGAGCATCCCCGACCTGGTGGTGGTCAGTCCGGATGTGGGCGGCATCAAAATGGCGCACGCTTATTCGCAATTTCTCGGGGCTTCCCTCGCGATCGTGGCCAAACGCCGCAAGAGCGCCACGGAAGTGGAGTCGATGACGGTCATCGGTGAAATCCGCGGGAAGAACGTCCTGATGACGGATGACCTGACCGAGACAGCCGGCACGTTGACGACGGCGGCGGCATTGTTGAAGCGGAAGGGGGCGAGGAGAATTTATGCCTGTGTTTCGCACGCGCTGCTCAATGACATGGGCATCGACCGTCTGCGCAAATCTAAGATTGACGAGTTAATCACCACTGATACTGTCCAGCGCCCCGCCATTGACGGGGTCCGGATCACGACGTTGTCGGTGGCCGGTTTGTTGGGCGAAGCAATCAAGCGAATTCACAGTAATTCCTCGGTTACTTCGCTGTTTGAATTTAAGGGCGCGCGCACCAGTTGAGCGTCAGTGCCTCCATACTAATCCGATGAAATCCGTAGCCCTCAAAGCGTTTCCACGCACGCTCACCCGCCGTGGCGGAGTCAAGAAACTCCGCGCCCAAGGCCGCATTCCCGCCGTCATTTACGGCACGAAGCGCCCCCCCGAGTCCCTCGAACTTGACCAGAAGGAGTTTGAGAATCTCACCAGCCACTCGGTTTCCGAGAATCTGCTGGTGGACCTGAGCATCGGCGAGGATTCACAGCCTGCACGGCTGGTTCTCCTGCAGGAGATTCAGCACAACCCACTCTCCAGAAAAGTGATCCACGTGGACTTGCACGAAGTGGATCCCAACGTGCCGGTCACCATCCAGGTGCCGCTCGAAACTGAAGGTGAGGCAATCGGGGTGAAACAGGGTGGCGGAATTTTGGAACACGTGGTGTTCAAGGTCCGCGTCCGTGCGCTGCCCAGAAATCTGCCGGAATTTATCAGTGTCGATGTGACCAATCTGGAAGCGGGCAAGTCTCTGCATCTGGGCGATATCAAGGCCCCGGAAGGCGTCGAGTTGCTCGGTGATCCGACCATCCCCGTGATCGCGGTCGCGCAGCCTCGAACCGAGGTTGAAACGGCCGAGACACCCGCCGCGGCGGGGGCCACCGCAAACGTGGAAATGATCAAAGAGAAGAAGGATCAACCGGCGGCCGCGGCAGGGAAAAAGCCTGCCGATGGGGCCAAGAAGGCCGAAGGCGGCAAGAAGTAGTTGCGGCGGGCCGCTCAGCCATGAAGCCGCATGGATGACTGGTCGCTGATTGTGGGGCTGGGCAATCCGGGTGAGCAGTATGCCCGCACCCGCCACAACGCCGGGTTTTTGGTGCTGGATGAACTGGCGGACAGGTTCGGGGCAAACTGGACGGCTGAAAACCGGTTCCCGGCACTGGTGGCCCGGGCGGACTTTGGCGGCAGGCGGCTGTTGCTGGCCAAGCCGCAGACCTACATGAATTTGAGCGGCGAAGC
>CAYXDZ010000380.1:2656-3913 GCA_964463815.1 uncultured Verrucomicrobiota bacterium
AATGGGGCCGTAGAACGCCCCGCAGATAAAAAGGACAGTCTGTGACGAAATACGAAGGACTCTTTATTTTGAATCTCGCCGGCACCGAGGAGAGCGTCAAGGACGCCATCGACCGCATCTCGGCCGCCATCGGTGAAGCCGGTGGCAAGATTGAGAACGTGCAAAAAATGGACAAGCGCGCGTTCACCCGGGTGGCCGACAAGGCGGTTTCCTCGGGCTTCTACGTGAACGTGCTTTTCCAGGCCGAGCCGAAGGCGATTGACGCCCTCAAGCTGCGCTTTCAGCACGACACCGAAGTCTGGCGCGTGCTCTTCACCAAGGCACCGAATATCGCCGTTCCAGTCGCCGCCTGATTCCCAACCGGCCATGGCCAGCTACAACAAAGTCATCCTGATCGGCAATCTGACGCGCGACCCCGAGCTTCGCTACACGGCGAAGGGCACGGCCATCGCGCGGATCGGGTTGGCGGTCAGCCGCAAGTGGCGGAACGAGGCTGGCGAAATGCAGGAGGAAACCACCTTTGTCGATGTGGACGCCTTCGGCCGGCAGGCCGAAACTATCGGCCAATACCTGAAGAAAGGCCGGCCGATCATGATCGAAGGCCGCCTCCGCCTGGATCAGTGGGAGGACAAGAACACCGGCCAAAAGCGCAGCAAGCTCGGCGTGGTGCTAGAAGTGTTCCAGTTCCTCGATTCCGGCAACCGCAGTGGCGGTGGCGAAGGCGGCCAGGACGCTCCGGCTTCCGCTCCCGCCAAGTCCCCCGGTCGGGTTGCGCAGGCCGCTCCGCCGCCCCCGGATGACGCCGACGCCCTACCGTCGGAAGACGACGTTCCGTTTTGATTTTCAACGCCCCTTTCAACTCCCAACGAATTCTCCCATCATGGCAAAAGTAGAAGTCATTCTCACCAAACCGATCGTCGGCCTGGGCGCCGAATCCGACCAGGTCAAGGTCGCGGCCGGTTACGCCCGCAATTACCTCCTGCCCGAAGGCCTGGCGATCCCGCTCACCGGTGCCAACAAGCGCCGCCTCGAAGCGCTCAAGCAGCGCCGGGCTGAGCGCGAGGCCCACGAACTGAACTCGATGACCGAGCTCGCGCGCAGCCTTGCCAAGCTCATATGCGTCATCGCGGTCAAGACCGGCGACGACGGCAAGATGTTTGGTGCCGTGACGGCCGGCATGATCGCCGACGAACTCAAGCATCAGTTCGACGTCACGCTCGACAAGCGCAAGATCAAGCTCAACGAATCATTGCGCAC
>CAYXDZ010000381.1:0-3913 GCA_964463815.1 uncultured Verrucomicrobiota bacterium
TGCAAGCCGGAGAAGTAGGTCTGCTCCCACGAATCCGGCAGACCATCGCCGTCGGAGTCTGGGTTGGGTGCGCTCGTGACGGTGAATTTCACACCCGTGGAATCTACGGTAAAGAACCCGGTCACGCCGGCTGGCGCTGTGTACGAGAAATCTGCCGGCGATAACGACGTTTGGAGTGCACCGCTGGCACTTGAAATCAAAGTGTACGTGCCCACTGCGGGGTTCCCTACAAAACTGAAAGTGCAGATTCCGGGTGAAGTGGATCCGGAACTGATGCCCGTGGTTAGTTCAAGTTTATCAGCCAATCCGCCTGGCTTTAGGTCGAAATCAAAATAAACCGGCAACCCATAGGAATAGCCCAATTCAAGCGAGCTGGCGCGCAATGTGCCCACTCCGTTGTTCCCAGGCGAGAGTCGCGTGTGGAAAGACATTTGAAGGTTGGCCACCTTGCCGGTTCCCCCAATCGTCCCTCCGTTCACAAGGGTCGCACCTTGATATGCGTTGAGCCCATTTAAGATCAACCGACCAGCTCCATATTTCACAAGGCCCGCTGTTTGTCCGAGCGGCGTCATTCGTGAGTCGATCCGAACATCGAACTCTTGGGTGTCGATCTGTACACCATGCCCGCCAAGCTTGATCGGACGGTTTGCTGGCAAGTGTAGATTACCCACGGCCCTGAAGCTCGTCTGAAACCCAAATGCTTCGGGGAATTCGAGAATCAGGCTGTTGGTGGGATTGCCAAGGGCTCCGTTGCCTGTGATCTCCAATCTGGAATGATAGTTATTAACGTTCACATTTCCAGTAAACTGATTGTTTGTGTTCGACAGCAAGACCTTGCTCCCGATCATGAGTCCACCCGAGCCGACTACTTGTGCTTCGACAACGAGTTTGTCCGCTTCTTGAGGGCCACCATCGTTGAAAACGACACCGCCGGAAATCGTAATCGTTCTTGCCGTAGAAATGGTGCCGGCACCGCTAAGTCCCATACCGTCACGAATAATCACGGGACTTCCCGGCGCGCCGAGGGACGCGTCACTCGTCACGAAAAGACTTCCGTAGGGTCCCTGAACAATTGTGTTAGTGTGCGAGTTCGGTTTCGTTAAACTTAGGCTCGCCTCAGTCACAATTGATCCGGGTCCTTCAATTTCGCCATTGAAGATCGCGCCACCGTAAAAATTGGTAAAGGTTGCACCTCCAAGCTCGAGATTCCCGCTTCCTTCTATAATCGCCCGTCGACTGGCACCCAACAAGGCAACGGTGGCGTTCTCTTCGACCAAAATCCTCATCGACTCTGGTATCGATGCCGGAACTGGTATCTCAAGACGTCCCTCTTTCACCGTGAAGACGTTGCCAAAGTCGATCTGTGAATTTGTAGCCGACAGTATCAGCGTGCCTGGGCCTTCCTTTGCGCTGCCTCGACCGAGATGGCCGCGGTCGAACCAGATCGGCCTGGCAATTTCTATCTCGTGTGGTCCGGTGTCGATGACGCCTCCGTTCGTGATGCCGCCGGAAGCAGCCACGGTCATTGATGAAAGAAACTCCAAAACGCCAAACGGCTGAATCTCCATGCCGTTGTCCGGACCTCCCAGGACACCAACCGAAGGAACTCGCAGACGGAGCCCGCCGAAGCGAAGACTTTGTGCATTGTTGGTGCCCGTCAGGGTCACGGATATGTTGGTGTGCGATGAACCGGGGGCTAACGCTATCCATCCCGGCCCAAAGAGAGATGCAGCAATGGTGGCGTTGGTCGCCACAGCGATAGTTCCACCAGAAGCGACGGCATTGATACGGCGGCCACCGGAAAGCGTCATCTCATTTGCAAGGCGCAAAGCCCCCCCAGAACCTTCAAGGTTAATCGCTGTTCCCGCGGCTCCCAGGGCGGAGTCGTCGCCGATTACCGCTTCACCGGCGCGCAACCAAGTTCCCCCGAGGTGAGTTTGGTTTGGAGACAACGCGACTGACAAGCCCCCGGGCGTTGCAGCCGGGTCGCCGATGATCAGGCCTCCCGGACCTGACAAGATGGCTGGTACAGACACCGCGCCGTTGTTGGGGGTCAGAGATAGAATGGTGCCACCGTTGGGTCCAAGAACAATTTTGCGGCTGTTAGCAAACGCGCCGTTGGCAAGCGCCAGCAGCGCACCTCCGTCGAGAATCAATTCATTAGTAGCGGTCCCCAGCTTGGCGTCGTCCGCAGGTGAAAAGGCGATGGTTCCCGAGGCCCCAACACGAATGGCAGCTTTGAAAGTGTTCGCCGAGAGCGAAGAAGGTGGAAGCTGGAGCGTCCCGCCGGTAATGAGTATTTCTCCTGTTCCTGAAATGACCCCCTGGCTCTCAACCACCGCCTCGCGATTTGCCTGCAATCCAGTGCCAATCTCGAGGCGATGTCCGTTTAAGTTCACCCCTCCGGAAAGGATGAAGGGCCGGAAGAAGTATTCCAGCGCCGCGACACGGGCGTTGCCACCGAGTGAAAGCGGTCCGCCATAGGTGATCGAGGGATACAAGATGGTGGAACTGAACAGAGCGCCGCGCCCATCGCCGTAACCCGTGATTGTCGCAGCCGGACTGGCGATGGTGCCGCTGCCGAACACTTCAACGCTTCCGTTATTTTCGACGACCATCCCTGAAATGCCCAACCCCGAGTGGAACTGGCTGCCATTGACGCGCAGTCGTCCGCTGGCCTTCACGGTAAGGCCACCGCTAAAGGTATTCGGTCCCGAAACCGGTGCCAACTGAGCCAGGCCCGTCTCCACGACGACGCCGCTAGCGCCTGAGATGATTCCCCGCAGAAGCAGGTCATTTGGAGATGTGTTCCTTAATCGAAGTGCACTGCCTGGCTGTAGTGGAAGATCAATGCTGGCCCCGCCTGTCCGCGAAATGTCCACCAAGGGCGTGCTCCCGGAAAAGTTAAGTGGGTTACCGGTCAACACGACCTGCCCTGAGCCGCCGGCGATGGTGAGCGCATTGAGCGTCAGCGTTCCGGGAATGTCATTCTGGGAAGTCTGTCCCGCAACTGGGCTAAAGATAAGAGACGTAGTGGTTGAACTGGGCGGCACCCCGGTGGGACTCCAGTTCCCGCTGGTGTTCCATAATCCGTTGGCCGGGCCAGTCCATGTGTGAACGGCGCCGCCCGCCGCCAATCCTCCCGCCACGGTGGTCATCAAGAAACAATACGGCAGTCGCATAGGGTTCCCCTGTTTGAGTTTGCGATTGGAAGAATGCCGCCAGCCCCAATCATGGCAAGTGCGAAGTCAGGCTGAAAGCCAGCTGAGACTAGATGACAGCGGGCCTCACGCGGGTGGCAATCGCGAAGGCTTCGGATGGTACTAGCAGCCTCGTAGCGGCGGCCGGCAGTCCGCTCCATTTTCAGCGAGAGCCGATTCACATCGGCTGCTACGCGAGGGTGGACTCAGTGATACTCCTGAATCGTCCTCACGCCGTAGCCGCGTTCCTTAAAGGCGGCGATGCCTTGCACGGCGGCTTTCACCTCACCGGTCCGCGGCATGGAGGTCCAACACCTTGACGTGCCGATCCGCGTCGTCGATCCAATACACCAGCGCATAGTCTCCGGTGATGTAGATTTGCACCGGCCGGCCGATCTCATCTGTTTCGGCCGCGTCGGAACATCCTCGCGGATCGCTCTGGATGTCTTCTATAGCGCGACGCAGCGGTCGTCGTTGCCGGGCCGGAAGCCGTTCCAGAAACTCAACCACCTCCAACGCGATCAGCAGCCGGTAGTTCATTCCTCGCCCAGGCGTCGGTCCAAGTCCTCCCAAGCAACCCACTTGTCGGGGTTCTGGTCATCAATTTTTCGGGCGAGCTCACTCCGGTAGCCGGCCATGTCCCGATGGCGCAACGTCACCAGAAACGCCGCCAACTGCCGGCGATCGGTGCTCGGCATCCGTTCGATCTCGCT
>CAYXDZ010000382.1:0-912 GCA_964463815.1 uncultured Verrucomicrobiota bacterium
CCGCCTCAAGGCCGACCCGCGCACCCGGGACATTCCGGTTGTGGTATTGACGGCGTCGGTTCATGATCGGGATTACGTCGCCAGCCGGCAACTCGGTGCCGATGCCTACATCGTGAAGCCCGTTGATTTCAAGAACCTGAGTGAGGTCGCGCCCCGGCTTAAACTTTACTGGGGGCTCTTGCCGGGCCCCGCCGCCGCGACGGAGCCGGCGGTGAAATCCACCTAGTTGCCGGCGGCGGGGAGCCGGCTTCCGGCGGCCGAAACGACCGACTGGAAAGCCGGGCAGCAGGGCATGGCGCGGTGAACTGAACCTTGGGGAAATCGTGAAACTGGACAATGACAGACTGCTGCTGGACGAATCGCCTGACGCGGTCATTGCCACCACCATCGAGGGCGCGGTCATCTATTGGAGCCGGGGGGCCGAGAACATTTTTGGGTTTACCGCCGGAGAAGCCCTGGGCCGCTCAATCGACGAACTGGTCATCCCGCCGGACCTGGTGGCCGAGGAGGCCCGCCAGCTCGAAGTCGCCGTCAATTCGGGTTCGTCCACGCGGGAAACCTATCGCCACTGTAAAGACGGCTCGGTGGTCCATGTGGATGTCACCAGCAAGGCGGTGCGCAACGAGCGCGGCGAGGTGCGGTTCATTCTGTCGAACCAGAAGGACGTCACGCAGCTCAAGGTGCAACGCGATGCCAAACTGCTGGAGGCGCGCTTCGGCCACATCCTCGAGTCCACTCCCGACGGCATCGTCATGGTCAATTCCTCCGGCCGCATCGTGCTGGTGAACAGCCAGGCGGAACGGTTGTTCGGCTACGAACACGGGGAACTCCTCGGGAAGACCATCGAGAGCCTCATCCCCGAGCGTTTCCGGCACGCGCACGTGGGTCATCGCGTCGCGTATGTCGGCCACC
>CAYXDZ010000382.1:922-3906 GCA_964463815.1 uncultured Verrucomicrobiota bacterium
GGGCTCGACCTCTACGCGAGGCGCCGGGACGGGTCCGAGTTTCCCGTCGAGATCAGCCTGAGCCCGCTCAAGACCGAGGAATCAACCCTCGTCATGAGCGCCGTCCGGGACGTCAGCAGACGCCACAAAGCGGAGAAAAAGTTTCGCGATCTGCTCGAAGCCGCCCCCGACGCGATCGTCATTGTGGACAGTCGCGGCAGCATCGTGCTCGTGAATTCGCAGACCGAGCGGCTGTTCGGCTATCCCCGGGAGGAGCTGCTGGGCAACAAGATCGAGGTGCTGGTGCCGGAACGGTTTCGCTCCAAACATCCCGGTCATCGCGACAAGTTTTTTCACGAGCCCAACGTGCGCCCGATGGGAGTGGGGCTGGAACTCTACGGCCGGCGCAAGGACGGGTCCGAGTTTCCGGTGGAGATCAGCTTGAGTCCGCTCGAAACCGAGGAAGGCACACTGGTTTCGAGTGCGATCCGCGACATCACCGACCGCAAACGCTTTGAACGCGAGCTGCAGCAGAAGAACCATGAACTGGAGGCGGCCAACCAGGAGCTCGAAGCGTTCTCTTATTCCGTCTCGCACGACCTCCGGGCACCGATCCGCGCCATGGCGGGATTTGCCCAGATGCTGATGCGGGAGAACAGCGACCAACTCTCGCCCGAGGCGCAACACGCCTTGCAGCGCATCCGCAAGAACGCCGTCCAGATGGGTGAGTTGATCGACGGCCTGCTGAACTTCTCCAGCCTGAACCGCCAGTCGCTGTCCAAAACCCGGATCGAACTGACGCCGCTCGCGCAGGCGGTGTGGGAGGAGCTGCGGCCCGAATGGGAAGGCCGGGCCGTGGAGATCACCTTCGCCGAACTGCCCGCCGTTCGGGGCGACACCGTGCTGTTGCGGCAGGTGTTTGCCAACCTGCTCTCCAATGCCGTCAAATATACGCGCGATCGCGCGCCGGCCGTCATCACCGTGGGCTGCCGACCCGAGACTCCGGTTGTCTATTTCGTCAAGGACAACGGGGCCGGCTTTGACATGCAGTACGCAGAGAAGCTCTTTCGCGTGTTTCAACGCCTGCACAGCGTGGAAGATTTTGAAGGCACCGGCGTCGGCCTGGCCATTGTGAAGCGGATCATCCAGCGCCATGGCGGCCGCATCTGGGCGGAAGCCCGCGAAGGCCACGGAGCAACGTTTCATTTCACCCTCGAGGGGGGCGACAAGCATGACACCTGAACCGGTGGATCTGCTGCTGGTCGATGACAGCGCCGACGACACGGCGTTTGTGCTGCACGCGCTCAAGTCCGCCGGGTTGACGCCGGTCACGCGCAACGCCCGCGATGGCGCGGAGGCGCTGACCCTGCTGTTCGGCGCGAACGGGTCCGCCGCCAGTGCGCCGCTCCTCCGGCCGCGGCTCATCCTGCTTGATCTCAAGCTGCCCAAGGTGGACGGCCTGGAAGTGCTGCGCCGGCTGCGCGCCAATCCACACACCCGCCGGGTGCCGGTGGTGGTGTGGAGTTCCTCCCTGGAAAAACGCGATGTGGCCGCCAGCTACGAGCTGGGCGTGAACAGTTATCTGGTGAAGCCGATGGACGCCGATGAGTTCGCCGAACGGGTGCGCGTCCTCGCAACTTACTGGCTGCAGTTCAACCAACCCCCCAACCCCTGAACATTATGAGCCAATCCCTTACAGCTCTGATTGTCGAGGACTCTGCCGATGACGCCGAGTTGGTGGCCTACGAGCTGCGCAAAGCTGGGCTCGAGGTGCGCTGGACGCGGGTGGACACCGAGGCCGGCTTCCGGACTCACCTGGGTCCGCAGCTCGACATCATTCTCTCCGATTTCAAAATGCCGCGTTTCTCGACGCCACGTGCCCTGGCGGTGTTGCAGGAGTTCCGCCTGGAGGTGCCCCTGGTGATTGTCTCCGGCACGATCGGCGAGGAGCGGGCGGTGGAGATGATGAAGGCGGGGGTCACGGATTATGTGCTGAAAAGCAATCTGCAACGGCTGCCCGCCGTGGTGCGACGGGCCATCACCGAGACGCGGGAAAAGGCGGCCCGCCAGCGGATGGAGCTGCAGCTCAAGGTCCACACCACGGCGCTGGAAGCGGCGGCCAGCGGCATCCTGATCACGGACCCGCACGGCACCATCCTGTTCGCCAACCGCGCCTTCTCCGAGATGAGCGGTTACTCGCAGGAAAAATTGCTGGGCACCAGTGCCCGCCTGCTCAAGTCCGGCCACCACGGCGACAGCTTCTATCGCAAGCTGTGGGCCACGATTCTCGCCGGCCGGGTCTGGCAGGGACGGATCTCCAACCGTCGCCCGGATGGCAGCCTCGGCCATGAGGAACTGACCATCACCCCGGTGAAGGACGCCGACGGTGGGATTACTCACTTCATCGCGGTGAAGCAGGATGTCACCGAGCGCGCCAAGCTCGAGGAGCAGCTCCGGCAATCCCAGAAGATGGAATCCATCGGCCTGCTCGCCGGGGGCGTGGCCCACGACTTCAACAATCTGCTGACCGTCATTCAGGGGCATGCCGCGTTGCTCGGCGCGGATCACCAGCTTCCCGTGACGTTGCACGAATCCGCCGAGGAGATCCTGCTCGCCACCGAGCGCGCCGCCAGTCTGACGCGTCAGTTGCTCGCCTTTAGCCGCCGGCAGGTCCTGCAACCGCGCCGGCTCAATCTCAATGAAGTGTTGGACAGCGTGACCAAGATGCTGCGCCGGCTGCTGGGGGAGAACATTTCACTCCAGCTTCGTCCCTCGCCCAAGCCGGCCTGGGTGCAGGCGGATCAGGGCATGCTCGAACAGGTGCTCATCAACCTGGCTGTCAACGCCCGCGACGCCATGCCCCAAGGGGGCACGTTGCTCGTGAAGCTGTCGCGGGAGCAGATCGATGAAACGTACGTCGGCCTCAATCCCCAGGCGCTGCCGGGTGATTACAACTGCATTTCCGTCTCCGACACCGGCTGCGGCATCCCGCCCGAAGTGCTCCC
>CAYXDZ010000383.1:0-3896 GCA_964463815.1 uncultured Verrucomicrobiota bacterium
AAGCATGCGGGCCGATCGGTCGAAATCACGAAGAATGGCGAAGCCATCGCCACCCTCCAGCCCATCCGCCGGGCCGGCGGAATGACCCTCACGGAATTTGCCGAGCTTTGGAAAGGTACTGCGGATGACCACTCCTTCGCGGACGATCTGAAGCGCATCAACGTGGCGGACCGCCCGCCCGCCAATCCATGGGCCTGATTATCGATTCTTCCGCCAACATCAAATTCGTCACGAATCACGGTGACTGCTGCACTCGAAAAATCTCAAGCACCTTCGCCTCTCTAACGGTGAACGTGAGCTGCCTCGACAAAACCAATGTCTTGGTGATCTCGGGACCCGCGATCACCGTGTCCCTGCATGCTATGAGCAACCTCTTGCCCTCATGCGTTCTCCCGAGACTTGCCAGCGCAGCCGCGTCGCCAGGCTCCAATACCAGAATGACCGTGCGAGCGGGCGGAGCTTCTTCCCCGGATCTGCCAGAAAATATCTTTGCTTTCATCTCCAGATCGGGAGCCAGGTTGCTGCCGGCCATGCTGGGACTCTCGCCACGATCCAAACGACGCAGTAGTTCATCAAGTCGTTCATGAGCAACGTAAAGCTTGAAGATTTGCTCCCCAAATTGGCCCTCCGAATCTTGCACGCTCCCAAACCTTTGAGAGTGCCCCGTGATTGGTGACCATGCGACAACGTGTCCACCACTTACCTTCGCACTGAATCCCGCCACGTAGTACCCCCGTTTCAGGGTGTTCGGAAAGAGCCACGTAACAAAAGTCATCTCCTTTCCGAGGTCGTTCGACGTTGTTGGAGGTCCGAACTTTTCCGTCAATGCGGCAAGCGACATTCCTTCTTGAATCACCTCCGCTAACGCTGATTCGGTGAGCTCCACTGGAGCTTTGGATCTCCCGCCTTCGATACTGCCTCCCGAATCGCGATCGCACGCAACCGTGCCCGTCAACGAAACAATGACAATGCACCGGACAGCAGTCCTTATCCAAAAATAGGTTGGCTTTGACCCGCCCGCCGGTTCTCCAAATGCAAACATTGGTTCAATCCTTTACCTCGATTAGGCCAGTATTTCCCGAATGACCGTCCCGTGGTCCATGTCGAGGCGTTTGCGACCGGGGACTTCGAGGCGGCGCGAGTCGAGACCGAGCTGCCGCAGCACGGTGGCGTGAATGTCCGTGACGTAACGCCGGTTCTCGGCCGCGTGAAAGCCCAGCTCATCGGTCTGGCCGTATTGCACGCCACCTTTCACGCCACCACCGGCCAGCCACGCGCAGAACGCCTGCGGATGATGATCGCGCCCGGTTCCCTCGGCGCCGGGTGAGCGCCCGAACTCGGTGCCGAACACCACCAACGTGTCGTCGAGCAGGCCGCGTTGCTTGAGATCCTTCAACAGGCCGGCAATGGGCTGGTCCACCTGGGCCGCGAGCGACGTGTGGTTCGACTTGATCTCCGAATGGGCGTCCCAAGCGCCGCCCCCGCCGCCGCCGTGGAAGATTTGCACGAAGCGCACACCGCGCTCGACGAGCCGCCGCGCGACCAGGCATTGCTCGCCGAAGGCCTTCGTCTCGTCGCGATCCAGGCCGTAGAGCTTGCGGATGAACTCCGGCTCGCGCTGGAGTTCGAGCGTCTCGGGCACGCTCGACTGCATCTGAAAGGCGAGTTCATACGACTTGATGCGCGCGCGGAGATTCTGGTCGTCGGGATAATCAATGCCGGCGAAGTGATTCAACTTGCCGAGCAACGTCAGGTTTTCGAGCTGTTCCTCGCGCGTGATCGTGCCCGCGGGCGGCGCGATGAACGGCAGCGGTTTCTTCGGATCGGTGTTCAGCCGCACGCCGCCGTGCTCCGGCCCGAGATACGCCGCGCCATAGGTGAAGTTGCCGCCGCAGCAATCGCCCGTCGGCACGCCGAGCACGACGTACTCGGGCAGATTCTCGTTCGCGGAACCAAGCCCGTACGAAACCCACGAACCGAGCGTGGGATGTTCGAGTTCGCGCGGATGCCGGCCGGTCTGCCAGGTGAGCTGCGCGCCGTGATCGTTGTGTATCGTCCAGAGCGAGCGTACGACGGCGAGATCGTCCGCGCACTGGCCGACATGCCGGAACCAGTCGCCCACCACGAGTCCGCATTCGCCGTAGGTCTGGTAGCCGGTCTGCAACGGCATGATCGTCTTGCGATTGCCGTGCTTGGGGTTCGCGCCAATGACGTCCTTGCCTTCGGTCGCGAGCACGCCGGCGTAGGGCGTCTCCTCGATGGACTTGCCGGCGTATTTGTTCAACTCCGGCTTCACGTCGAAGCTCTCGAGATGGCTGACGCCGCCACAGAGGAAGATCCAGATCACCGACTTCGCGCGCGGGGTGAAGTGCGGTTCGCCCGTGGGCGGCTGCCAGAGATGCTCATGCGGTTCGGCGCGGGCGACGCCGTCGCGAAAGAGCATTGCGCCCAGCGCCAGGCCGGTGAAGCCCATGCCCGTGTCGGCGAGAAAGGAACGGCGCGAGATGCCGGGACAGCAACCAGAGCCGGCAGGAGCCGGCGTGAGGAGGCTCTGATGGGTTTGATCGTTCATCTTACGGTCACGAAATCGTTGTGGTTGAAGAGCACGAGAATCAGGTGGCTGCGGCGACGGGCGGCCAGGGCTTCGTCGGCCAGCTCGGACTTGTCGGAAGGGGCGGTGGGACTGGCTTCCAAAAACTCGCGGCACAGGCGCACTTCCTCGGGCTGGGGCAAGCGGGCCAGCACGCGTTGATAAGCTTGCGTGATGAAGGCTTCGTCGTCGGGCGCGATCTCTGAGAGCCGGCTGGCGAGCGCCTCCGCCTCGCGCCGGGCGAGTTCGCTGTTGGCGAGGGCAAGCGCCTGTTGCGGCATGACGCTCGGGCGCCGCTCGTAGCACTCGGTCACCATCGGCCCGTCGAAGATGCGGAGGAACTCGACTTCCTTTTCCGCCGCCAGCCGCAGATACAGGCTGCGGCGATTCGAAACCAAGCCCAGTTGGTGGTCGATCTCCGGGCCGCCCATCGTCAGGTCGAGCGCACCGGACGCGAAGAGCAGGCTGTCGCGCACGGCCTCGGCTTCGAGCCGGCGCGAGTTCATGCGCCAGAGAAAATGATTATCCGGATCGATCGCGGCGTTCGCCTCGTCGGGCGTGGAGGCCAGGCGATACGTGCGGCTCGTCACCATCAGCCGGTGCATTTCCTTCAGGCTCCAATTGCGCGCCATGAACTCCGCCGCCAGCCAGTCGAGCAGTTCGGGATGCGTCGGCGGCCGGCCGCCGCGCCCGAAGTCCGCCGGTGTCGGCACGAGGCCGCGCCCGAAGTGACGCAGCCAGACATGATTCATCGCGACGCGCGCCGTGAGCGGGTTCTGTGCATCCGTAACCCAGCGGGCAAACGCCAGCCGCCGGCCGGTGCTTTCGGCGGGATAACTCTGAACCGCGCGCGACACAAAATCGGTGGACGGCTCCGCGCGCAATTTCTCGTCCGTCGAGGCCAGCGCCTTGTCCGCTTCCGCGAGTTTGCTTTGGGCAGTTTCGAGCTCCTTGCTGGCCTTTTCCAGTTTCTCCTTCGCCTGCTTCTGTTCCGCTGATTCGGCATTCGTCTCGCCGGCCACGGCAGCCCGCGCTTCGTCCGCCTTGCTCTGCGCCGACCGCACGGCGGCCGCTGAACGATGCTGGTTCAACTTCGCCTCGGCGTGAGCCGCGATCCGTTGCAAACGGCTGGCCTCGGTGGCGGCTGCCTTCCACGCCTCCGACTCCTTGCGCCCGGCGTCTTCCAACACCTCAGCTTCAAGCACAGCCAGCAGCGACGCGTGTTTCGCCCCGGCCAGCGCCACGACCAGTTCCTGTTCGGCGCGTTTCCCGGCGTCGGTCTTGGAATCCGCAGCCAGCCCGGCCA
>CAYXDZ010000384.1:0-1587 GCA_964463815.1 uncultured Verrucomicrobiota bacterium
GGTTCTGGATGTTGCGGGTTCGAGTCCCGTCGGTCACCCCACTTCTACCTCAGTCCTCCCCGCCCGTTCAGCTTTGCCTTGCCGGAGCCGTCGTGGCCGGACATTGCTTCCGCCAACCGCGTCCGATTTTAGAACGCGATTTTGGCGGGCAGGTATTTCGCGAACAACTGGTCGTAATACGGCTTCAACTCGGCCCAGTTCGGTTTCACCGGGCACTTCGAGTAGAGGTCGTAGGGATTGAACTTCCGCACCCAGCTTAACATTTCGCGGTCGCGCGCGTCGCAGAGGTGGTCGTACTCATTCTCGCGGTGCCACGCGTAGAAGCTGTGGTAACGGATCATGTAGAGCGCCGGTTCGGGGAGGTAGTCCTTGGTGACTTGATAGAGGTATTCGTCGTGTCCCCAGGAGAGATGGACATTCTTGAGGCCGCAACCTTCCTCGTAAACACCCAGACGTGAATTGTAGCGCGGGTCTGCCGAGTCGGGGTTTTCCGCGAAGAACTCCGGATAGACAACTTTGTCGCTGTGTTTGCAACCGACAGGAAACGTGTCCCCGACAACCGCCCATTGGGGTTCACCAAACAGGCAGAGCACCTTGCCCAGATCATGCATGAAACCGGTCAATACGAACCAGTCCTCGTGACCATCGCGACGGATGGCCTCGCTGGTCTGGAGCAAATGCTGGAGTTGGTCGAGATCCGTGTCGGGATCGGAATCATCCACGAGCGTGTTGAGAAACTCGATGGCCTCGTAGATCGTCATTTCGCGCTTGCGCAGCGGCAGGAACTCCGACTCTTTCTGGCGGACGAAATCGTAGGTCTGGTTGAGATGATTCAACCGGTAGAACTCGCGCACCGTGTCCCGCGCCGGCTTGTCGTAGTTCCGGTAATCTTCCTTCTGCTTCTGGTTCGGTTCGGGATAAAGCTGGCCTTCGACGAACTCCTCCCAGTCGTGCAGGTGTTCCAGCGGTTGATCAGCGGTTTTCGTGGTGGCGGTGCTCATGCGAATTTTGATTTGCGAGCGAAGCTATCGCACGCCTTTCAAAAAAGTCACACCAAATCTAGCCCGGGCGATTCCCGCCGGGAAGCCGCGTGGAAAACACGTCAATGCGCGCCGTTCCGTTCCGATTTCACGGCGGGCTTCTCCAGCAATTGCCGGTGGGTCGCCAGGGCCAGCAACGGCCAGGCGTTCCGGTACATATCGTATTTCAGGTAGAAGACCTTCGGAAACCCGGTGCCGGTGATGACATCCTCGGTCCAGGAACCATCCGCGTTCTGCGTCCGGCAGAGGTATTCAATGCCGCGCTCGACGCTCTCGCGGTGGGGGTCGCCGCACGCCAGGATGCCCATGAGCGCCCAGGCGGTTTGCGAGGCGCTGGCCGGGCCCTGGCCCTTGAAATCCGGGTCGTCGTAGGTGGCGCAGGATTCGCCCCAGCCGCCGTCGGGCAGTTGCACGCTCTCCAGCCAGTCACGCCCGCGCAAGAGCCACGGCTCGGTCATGTCCCAGCCGAGGGCCGCCATGCCGCGCAACACCTGCCAGGTGCCGTAGATGTAGTTCACGCCCCAGCGGCCGAACCATGAGCCGTCCG
>CAYXDZ010000384.1:1687-3892 GCA_964463815.1 uncultured Verrucomicrobiota bacterium
AGCAGCACCATCGCCGTGTCGTCCACGTCCGGATTCCAGTCGTTCAGAAACTCGAACACCCAGCCGCTCGGCTCGACGTCCGCCGGGTTCTGGTGAATCCAGTCACCCTTGAAGCGGATTTCGCGGTCCATCAACCAGTCGGCCGCCCGGCGAATTTGCGGATGATCCGCCGGCACGCCGGATTCGCGCAGACAAACCGTCACGATGGCGGTGTCCCAGACGGGCGAGAAGCACGGCTCGATGCGCAGGTTGCCGGGCTCGTCGTGCTCGAGCCGCTTGAGTTCCCGCAATGCGCGCACGACCTGCGGATGATCGCTGGCGTAGCCGAGCGCCTTGAGCGCGATCAACGCATTCAGCATCGCCGGGAAGATCGCCGCCAAACCGTCCGAATGCTCGAAGCGCTCCAGCATCCACGCTTCGCACTTCTTCAACGCGCGTTTGCGGAAGGGATGGATGCCGGCCGCCGTCCACAGCTCGGCAAACTTGTGCAGTTTGTCGAGCTTCAGGAAGAAGTTGCGCCAGGTGAACCACTGCGGATCACGCGGCAAGGCCAGGTCGCGCTCGTGGAAACCGTCCGGGTACAGTTCAGCCAGATCGAGGCCGACCGGCCGGGTGGGTTTGAAGTGGTTGATGATCGCCAGCGGCACAAGCATCGCGCGCGACCAGTTGCTCATGTCCCAGAAATTCACGTGAAACCACTTGCCGATGAGCAGCACTTCACAGGGGATTGTGGGGACATACTTCCACGGATACAGATCAATCAGCGCGAGGTAGAGCTTCGAGAAGGTGTTCATCCGCGGTACCCCGCCGAGGCTGCGGGCCACCGCCCGCGCCTTGAGCATCCGGGGGTCGGTGATCGCGATGCCGCAAAGTTTGAGCGCGAGATAGCACTTGATGGTCGCGTTCACCTCCGCCGGCCCGCCGGGGTAAATATTCCAGCCGCCGTCCGGCAACTGTCGGTCGAACAGGTGCTTGATGGCCTTCCTTTCCCATGCCGGATCGACGCTGCCATCCCAGTGATGAAAAATCACCATGTCCGCGACGAGGGTCGCATCGACCATCAGCTCACCCACCCAGTAACCGGCGGGCTTTTGGAGGTTGAGGAGGTGTTGCTGCGCGCGTTCGAGCGCCAACGTCGGATCCGCCGGGCCGCGCAGTCCGAATTCCCTTTGCCTGGTGGGCGTCACCGCCCGGGCTCCCGCTGGATTATGACCGATCAATATGCGGTTTGTTTTGCGGAAGACCCTCCGCTTTGTAAAGGGATTTTCCCCGCGGCCGCAGCACCGGTCGCTTGACGAAACGGAGGCGTTGCGGGGAACTTCCGGCATGCCCCACCGCCTGCATCGCCGCCGGTTTCTTCGGACGACTTCCGTCGCCCTCGTCGGCGCGCTGGCTGGCGCGGGACTGCCCCGTCAAGCCGCCCAGGCCGCTCGCGCTCCCGCCGACCGGCTGCCGCGCACCGATCTGCTGGTCTATCGCCGTCGCTCGGGCGAAGTGCGGCCCGTGCGCAGGCGGTCGCACTGGCGCCAACGCCGCGCCGAAATCCTGCACGGCATGGTCGCCATCATGGGGCCGCTCCCGGGTCGCCCGAAGCGCGTGCCGCTGGAACCGGAGGTGAGCGAGGAAGTCGATTGCGGCAGCCACCTGCGCCGGCTGATCCATTACACCTCCGAGCCCGGCTGCCGCACCCCCGCTTACCTGTTGATTCCCAAACCCGCTTTGGCCGCGCGCACCCGGCTGCCCGCCGTCCTTTGTCCGCATCCCACCGATGACCGCACGGGGCACGGCGTGGTGGTGGGGCTCGGCGGCACCCGGTATCCGGCTTATGCGACGGAACTCGCCGAACGCGGGTTCGTCACCCTTGCCCCGGCGTATCCGCTGCTCGCCAATTACCAGCCCGACCTCCGGGCGCTCGGTTACGCCAGCGGCACGATGAAGGCGGTCTGGGACAACCTCCGGGGACTCGATCTCCTGGAAACGCTGCCCTTCGTTCGGGGCGGGGCCTTCGGTGCGGTCGGCCACTCGCTCGGCGGCCACAACTCCGTGTTCACCGCCGTCTTCGACGACCGCCTCAAGGTCGTCGTCTCGAGCTGCGGCCTTGACCTCTTCACTGACTACTACGACGGCAATCCGGAGGTCTGGCGGCCCGAGCGCGGCTGGTGTCAACTGCGTTATATGCCGCGCCTGCTCGATTACGCCGGCCGG
>CAYXDZ010000385.1:0-3875 GCA_964463815.1 uncultured Verrucomicrobiota bacterium
ACGGTTTGGTGGAACTGCACGAAGACGGAAGTCGAAAGCCAATCATGGCCAGGGTATCGGAACAACCGTTCGTTGGCAGGCAGGCATTCGCCTTGAGAGCATCGCGCGAAGACCGGGTATGGATGTTCAAGTTTGAGGAATTTGTGACCACCCGCGTAAACGTCGCGGAGGGAGGTACCGCAACGGCGGTGGGTGTGGGTCCGGCAACCGACTCCGGCACGCTTCAGGCGGCTGTGTTCCAAGAACAGTTGGAACTGTCTGACTCATATTACCGGTTGCTGTGGGACGGTCGAATCGCTGCGAATCCTGGATCAAGCAATGGCTTGGTGCGTCGGGTGCAATTGTTGGCGCGATGGGCGTCAGCCGAAGATCAAATCCATGACGTCTTTGGACCAAAGGATACGATTCGAATTGTCCGCCAAACGGCTCCACAAGAACTTAAGGAAGAAAATTCACCGCAAAGCTCTGGCGCGATCATCAATTCCAACGCAGAGCATTGACATGTTTTCGGCCCAACCCAACGAATCATCCACCGCACCCCGCGACATCTTCGTCACCACGCGCTGGACGGTTGTGCTCCAGGCTGGGCACAAGTCGTCGCCGCATTCGGATCGCGCGCTGGCCGACCTTTGCCAGCAATACTGGTATCCGCTCTACGCCTATGTGCGACGGCGTTGCCAGTCGCGCGAGGACGCCGAGGATTTGACTCAGGCGTTCTTCGCGAAGTTTCTGGAGAAGAATTACCTCGAAGGACTCAGCGCCGAGCGGGGGAAGTTCCGCGCCTTTCTGCTCGCGGCGTTGAAGCACTTCCTCGCCAACGAATGGGACAAGGCCGGCCGGCAGAAGCGCGGCGGCGGCGTCCAGCATCTGTCGCTCGACTGGCAGCAGGCCGACGAACGCTTTCACTTCGAGCCACCCGATCATGCCACGCCCGACCGGCTCTTCGACCGCGAGTGGGCGCTGGCGTTGTTGGAACGCGTCATCCAACGGTTGCAAACCGAGTGCATTGCCCAAGGTCGGGCCGAACTATTCGTCCAGGCGCGCGGTTACCTGATGGTGGGCGAGGCCGCGATTCCTTACGCCCAGGCCGCAGCGAAGCTCGGGATGGACGAGAGTGCCGTCCGCGTCGCCGTGCATCGCCTGCGCAAGCGCTACCGCGAACTGCTCCGCGACGAAATCGCCCAGACCTTGAACGACCCCGCGCAGGTAAAGGAGGAATTGAAATCCCTCCAGGCCGCGTTGGCGGGTTGAACCTCCGCGCCGCACCGCTTGGGCTACTTCAGTTTGGCTTTCGCGGCTGCCGGCACTTCCACCTTCGTGGTACCCACGTCCTTGATCTCGGTGGTGCTGGTCCGAATTACTTCCATTTCATTGCCGTTGAAGTCCATCTTGCCGTCCACTTTGATTTCCATTTTGGCGAGGACACCGTCCTTTACCCAGAACTTCGCCAAACCCTTGGCCGCAAGAATCTGCGGCCCGCCGCCGGGTCCGCCGCGCGCGGCGCGACCGCCGAAACGCATGTTGTTCTTCGCGCCTTCCTCGGTGAACTCACCGGAGAAAACGTCGCCGTCCTGCTTGAGTTCCTTCACGTCCGTCACGATGTCAGCCACCAAGTCCGCCGGAGCCTTGAGATTGCGGGCGGCCATCGCGCGAAAGCGGCCGAATCCCTCGGCGCTTTCGGCGTCGGCCGCGGATTCCCAGTCGCCGTCCTGATTGGTCAACGCGGCTTTGTCGCCCTGTTTGACGGTGTGCATGAGGTTGCCCTGAAAGCCGGTGGCCGAAACCATGATGACGCCGCCCTTCTCTGCCTTGCCATCGGTGGGGCCGGGCTTGAACTGCGCATCCTCGGGCACGACGACGGTGGTTTTCCACGAGTAATTGGGTTTGTCGGCGAGCGCCTTGGCGGCTTTGAGGAGTTCTTCCTTGGCATCGGCCGCGGCGTGGGACAGGCCGGCCAGCAGCAGGCCGGCGGTCAGGAGGGGGGTAAGTTTTTTCATGGCTTGGACGGGGTTGCTTGTTTCAGTCGCCCACGCCCAAACACGCAGTCTCGCGGCTGGCCGGGCGGATTAACAGGATGACGCCCGCCGCGCCCGGCAGGTTTCGTGTGATGTGCCGGGGCCTCATCCACTCCGCGCCCGGCTGGACGACTGCCGCCACAAGTCAGTTGCCGGTTGCCTCCTGTTTTGGTGATCCCAGCGCACCTGTTCGCGAAGGGGTTGGCGACCGGCACGGCAGGTTTGACGATTTCGAGCTTTGCATCGCCCAAATGCAACTTGCCCGGATGTCAGAGTTGATGGAACAGGGCCGGCCTGTATAGTTTCGCCAGAAAGGCCAACCATGTCAGACCAGGACATTCAAAAACTAGAAAGCCAGTTCCCCGCTGTATCCGGATCGGCCTTTGCCGCGGCGCGAAAGCAGGTGCTGGAGTCGGGCCAGAGTGTGTTGCAGTCCGAAGGGGGGGTGATATACGAGGTGTTTCCCGATGGTCGGAAGATTGAAGTGAAGAAGATCGAGCAGCCCACCCCGGTCGTGGCCGGGAGCATATACACCATCCCGTGAGCTTGAGCCCGCCACGGGTCAGGATGTTCGCGGGACCGAACGGTTCGGGCAAGAGCGTTTTGAAATCGCACCTTCCTCAGCCACTGCTGGGAACCTATCTCAACCCGGACGAAATCGAACAGGAGATTCGGAATCGTGGGTTTCTGGAGTTTTCAAGTTATGGGGTGACCACTTGCGACGAGGAGGTGCTCCCATTTTTCACCGGATCGCCATTCTTGAGGGACACGGGGAACACGGCTTCGGCCGCCAGACTTTCTTTCGCGAGTGGACGCCTGGACTTCAGCGGGGTGGAGGTGAACTCCTATCTGGCGTCGGTGGCGGTGGATTTCTTGCGGCGGAAGCTGCTGGCGAGCGGAAGCACGTTCACATTCGAGACCGTCATGTCGCACCCGAGCAAGGTCGAGCTGCTGGCCGGCGCGCAGGCGATGGGTTACCGAACATATCTATACTTCGTGGCGACGGACGATCCGGCCATCAACATTTCGCGCGTTCGAAACCGGGTGCTGCTGGGTGGCCATGCCGTCCCGGAGGACCGGATCGAGCAACGATACCATCGGGCGCTGGCTCTGCTGATGGACGCCATCCGCCACACAAATCGGGCCTACATCTTCGACAACTCCGGCGACAATGCGGACCACCAGCACACGTGGTTGGCGGAGATTACCGACGGGCGGACCCTGGAGTTGAAGACCGACCGGGTTCCATCGTGGTTCAAGCGGGCAGTCTTGGAGAAGATCAAGGCAGCCGTTGGATGAAAAAACCGGACTGCCGGTGAAGGCGATGGGGCTGCATTCAATCCCGCGAGCGGGTTCGTGGTTGATCGCTTCCTGAAACCAGCGACCGCTTTGAAGCCCGTGAACCGGCCGCCTGATTTTCAAGGAAGCTTCGCACTCAACTCGAGTGCCTTCGGATTACACAAACAACTCCGGCAACCTCCGCCGCATCGCGGGCTCGGACGCGCTCAGGATGTTCTTCAATTGCTCCGGCTGAACCGCGCCGTGCTGAAATCGGCGTTTCGGATACACCGGCATTTCGAAGCCGGTGACCTGTTTCACGCCGCTCGCGACGACCGCGCCCTTCAAGTCGTAGAGCTTCGTGTGGTCGTAGTTGGTGATCGCGATGAAGGGAATGCCCTCGGCCACGTTCATCACCCCCGGCCGAATGAAGGGGCTGAACGCATCAAACCCAAACTGGCGCGCCGGCGCGTAGCTGCGCAGATACCCCCGGCTCAACCCGCCGCTGTAGGTGAGCGAGTGCTTGATCTTCCCGACGCCCCAGCCTTCCTGGTAGAGCATCTGATTGTGCAACACGCTGCG
>CAYXDZ010000386.1:0-3871 GCA_964463815.1 uncultured Verrucomicrobiota bacterium
TCGTGGTCGGCCAAACGCGCTTGGAATAACGCGACAGTCCGATTGAAATCCGTCATGCCCCCTTCCTGATCAAACAGGGATTGGCGCAAGGCGGTGTGAGCCGCGATGACCTTGGAGATCGCCTGCTGAATCTGGCCCGGAGAAGCGCGTCGCCCGGTCCAATGGGTGGGCTTCGCTGCGAAGCCGTCCTCGCCGATGTCAATTTCGACGTAATGAACACCGTTGGAATAATTCGGATTGGTTTGGTCAACGATGTTCAGATCAGTGAGATTGTAATTCGTCAGCCAGTCGGGCCTGAAATCCTGAATGTCAATCTTGTAGGTGTTTCTTGTCCCCGGATAATTCCACAACCCCGGAAAATCCTGTTCGGGGCGATCCACATAATTGTAGTGGACCAAATCCGGCCCTGCGTAACCCTGTTTCCACGTTTTCCCCGGGCCGATGTCGTCCGTGTAAGCCGTGCCGTAGACTTCAATGAGTGAATTCTCGAAAGCAAGTTCCTGCTTGGCCACTGCGTTCTGGAAATCCGCCAGGGAATCCTCCTCAGAGCGCATCAAGCGCGTCACGTCTTTCGCGTCGTCGAAGGAGGCGACGGCGTTGTTGAGCGCCGCCTTGGCGCGCGTGTAAACCTGGTCGAAATGCGTTCCGTTCTCCCCCCCAATGGCATTGGGATTCAGATCGAAGGCAATGGCATTTTCCGGCAGTCCCACCGGCGTCAGGCCGCCTTCGGCACTTTCCATGGCGTGCTGCAAGTCGCCGCCGGTCACCGCGAGCTCCTGCAGTTCTGGAACGGTGGTCCGGTCAATTTTCTGGATGCCTTCGTGGAGTGGATTGGGATCTTGGGTGGGAATGATGGCGTTGCCGACCACCCAGTTCAGGTAGCTACCCTGGCCCGCGCGCGCCGCCCAATGGTCCGTTCCCCAATAACGGGTGGAAGTGTAGTTGGTCACGCCGTCCGAGTATTGGCGCTGGGGGTTGACCCTGGTGGCGCCAAAATGATTCCAGCCGTCGGTGTGAACCGCCTTGTAGTCCTGGCGCCAGGTCAAATCAAACGCCTGACGTCCGGCGCGCGCGACGGCGGCGGCAGCAGCGGCAAATTTGCGTTCGTCCTGATAATCCACGGAAACCGGCTGCCCCAGAACCAGCACCGCTTCGGAACGAGGAACCCAGTCGAAGTTTTTGTTCACCAGCAGCGAGTAATAGCCCTTGAGGGCCGTCAGATAATGGCCATAAGCGTCGCCGTGACCCTGGGGGAACATATAGGCCGCGTCCTCCGCGTTAATCACGCCATCCGGCGTCCGATTGGGATTCTCCTGGACGTTGTAGTTGATGGCGTAGATGACTTCACCTGCGTCAATGCCGCGCGTGTAATTCCAGACCAGCCGGTTGTAGACCGGTGCGACCTGGACCCCGGGCACGAGAAAATCGTCGCGCCCGCGGAGCAGGGCCAGTTCTTCCTCCAGCAGCGACGCCGTCTGGCCTTTGAAGGCGAACAGGGCCGTGGCAATGTCGCCGTAGGTGCGGTCCGCCGTGCCAATGCCAATGGTGGGATTAGACGCATCGGCCCAGGCCTCATTGCCCCCCATCATGTAGAGGTCGCTGAGATAACCGGCGGCCAGCAGCAGCGCGTCGTTGGCCGGACCGTAGTTGTAGCCGGATTCGATGCTGATGGATCGGCCGCGCCGGAGGACCGTTTCGTAAATTTCAATCAGTCCAAAATTGTTGATGTTCTCCAGATTCAACGCCACGTCACCCTCCCAGCGGCCGCCCGCCTGCGTCAGGATGCTGGCGTCGGTGTTCACGCGGTTATTGAAGAGATCGGTGATGCGCTGGTTGAAGGGGTTGATCCCCGCCAGCACGCGCTTGATCCAGCCCTCCGCCAGTTGGGGTGACGTCCAGGCCGACCACTGATCGTAGAGCGGATGATCGGGATTGGCCGGTTTGTAACGCATCACCACGTAATTGTCCCCCAGCACCTGAATGCCGTTTCCGTCCAACAAATAGCGCGGGGTGTTCGGTCCACTCGTGAGCGACAGATACCGTGACATGGTGGCATCCGGCACCGGTGGCTGGCCGTCCACCGGCGCTGCGATCTTCCACTCGTAATCGTATTCGGCGAATCGCCCGGCCAGGTCGAGCGAGTGTTGAAACGTCACCTGTTCACTGAGCGGGTTGGCGTCGGGAATGACCTTCAGTTCGCCAGTGTAAAGCTCAGGCACGACCCGGAAAACATGCAACGCCACAGGATCACCGGGCTGTGTTTTGGCCCGACCGCCGGATTCAATGATCGAAACATACCCGGCGCCCGGGCCGGTGGCCGACAGTGCGTAGGGTTCGGTCGCGATGTTGTCATCCCCGATTTCGGCCAGGTCTGAAACACCAACGGATTGAGTGAGTAGCGGATTGGGAATGTAAGTGCCGGGCGCGGTCGGATTTTCGTAGAAGGTCTCCACCGGTGTGGCCAGGGCATCCACGAGCGCCGCCCATTTGGAGGAATTCACCGTATCGGACGTGGGGCACAAGGCTTTGACCGCTGCAAGGTCCGAGTCGCGCAATACATTCAGCTTCAGATAATCCTGGCCGAGGATCTCGTCCTTGAATTCACCCAGCAACACGAGACTGCCCCTGCTCCCGCGGTTCGGATCGTAATAGACCAGCGATTCCAGATGAGGCGGCAGGTTGGGGAAGTAGTATTTGCCCTGGTAGATTTCGCTGTAAACGCTTGGCGGAATGCCCGTCAGGCCTTGAGCGGCGAGATCGGAATACTTTTCGCGCGTGGGATCGTGGAGCACGACGCTGGGACTCGCGGCGGTGATATTGTCTCCGATGGATTGTTGGTAGAGCACGCGGGCGGTCCTGAAGTCCCGCACGCCCGGCAAGCCGAGTTGCGGGCTGGTTAGGGTCAAGCCGTAGGGCATTCGCGCCACGGGTTTCGACGCATCGCTCGGATCGCGCTCCGGCCAGGCCGGTCGATACACGATACTCAGTGCAGGTGTGGTTTTGGCCGCGGGGTCGCCGAGGTAGTTGGTCCCATCGAATGGTCGCAAGTACGGAACAATGCTGCCCGCAGGCGGAGCTGATTCAAGTCCCGGCCACGCGAAGCTTTGATCGGTTTTGTAGTAATAGCGCATCGTGAAGCTGTTTGACGGCGTTGGCGAGTGAGCCAGGAATGGCGGGCGATTGGAGAAGGTGATAATGCTGCCGGTGTATTGGTTTGTGCTGGAAAGGCTCAAAGCCGCCTGTCCGGCCACCACGCCGTTGTCGACGACCTGAATGGTCAGGGTGTTGGTCACGGAATCGCCTTCGTAGAGATCCCGGACAATGAGTTGCACATTGACAGGCCCAACGTTGCCAATGGCGGGCGTTCCACGGAGGGCCGTCCCGGACAGCGAAAGCCATTCAGGCAACGCGTTGCCCGCAGTCATGGCCAGGAACTCATCCTGGCGTGAGGCATGAACGGCGAATGTAAACGGCTGGCCCGCGACGGCGGTGGCAGTGGAAAGAGCATCAAAATCACGGGTCGTTGTGTTGTACGTCCCGGCCTTCAACGTGGGCAGACCGGTGTGCGGACCGCGGTAAACCCAGTGGTCATTCTTGCGATCGCGGAAGGTGAAGTGTTTGTAGTGACCAAATGCTCCAACCGCATCCCGGGCCTCGTCCCATGCGCCGGGCAGGTCGCCGGATTCCGCGGCGGGTTCCGTGTTGTATGTGATCGCGTTGTCGCCGCTACCTTCCACTGGTTTTCCCAGCAGGGGCAACGGCATGGGCGGCTGCAGCAAACGACCCGCTTCAGCGATGTAATCGAAGACCCAGCCCGCTTCCGGCTTTTCACGCAAAACCTTGAAAGCCGACATGGACGGCCGCTTGTCCT
>CAYXDZ010000387.1:0-3860 GCA_964463815.1 uncultured Verrucomicrobiota bacterium
GAAAGGGCCACCGGCTTTGTGACCGAACCGGCCGGCGACGGCGTGAAACGCATCACGAGCATCGGCACCGATCCGTGGCAAATGCGGGCCCTCGCCGGCCGGGTGGCGCTGCGGCGAAGTGACGCGGCGGGTTTGAAAGTGACACCGCTGGATTTGAACGGACGCACCACCAGCCGACGTTTCACGGGCGGATCGTTCGAGCTCGAACCGGCGACGGTGTACTACTTGATCGAGGCCCCATGAAACGCCGCTTTGTTACGGGCTGTTGCGTCCTGTTGCTTGCAGTGGCGGCGCGCACCGGCTACTGCCAGTCGCCAACCGGGGAACTGGTCACGGTGTTTCAAGTCACACTGACGAACGGTCACCCCGCCTGGCTCACGAGCCAGCAGACCAATCTGCTGGGGTTCTCCGGACTCGATCGCCGGCCGGTCTGGCAGGGCATCGCCAGCCGGGAGTGGTCACCCGGACTGGTGCCCATCTTCGCGGTTGAGCAGCGTGGCGTGACCGAGCTGCGTCGCCGCCCGCCGCGCGGTCAGGAAAATTTCACCGACCCGCTGTTCTTCGCCTTGCCACCAACAACCGAGCCTAACACCTCGGCGATCACCGGGCGTTGGTGGGTGCGTACGCAGAGCACCATCACGGAAACCGTCCATGAACTGGCCTGGGAACTGACGGTCGAGGGCGGGAAACTTGCCGGGCGCTTTGATCCGGCCACGGATTATCGCTTCGCCTACATCACGGGCGGCGTCTGGGAGCGGAATCAACTCCGGCTGAACGTGGATTACATCAACGACCAGTTCGAGCTGTCGGGCGAATTGCTGGCGGGTAAACTGATCGGCCACTGGCGGCGCGCCGATGACGGCGATGGTGGGAGTTGGTCCGCCGAAAGGCCCGCCCCTTCCGGGTTGCCGCCGGCAAGCGAAGCGGAACTCGTCGCGCTTTACGCGTGGCAGCGCCCGAACGAACCGCGCAGCCATTATGGCATCACGTCCCCGAACCCGGCGGAGGGTTGGGAACGTGTCCAGCCGGCTCTGGGCCGGGTCTGGCGCTTGAGCCAACCGACCAAGCCGGTCGATGAGCGGCGCATTCCGTGAATTTTTCCTTCCCTCTGCCGGCCAGCGTTTTCAAGGTGACGGGGTGATTGCCCGAACCTTTTCCATCCTCGCGCTTGGCTGCGCCATGCTGCCATTGACCGGCTGCGGCCCCTCGGCCACCTCGCCGTCCCGCGCGCTCCCGCCGGCCATCACGTCCGCACCGCCAACGCACGCCCGACCGGCACCCGGGGTCACCGCGCGCATTCAGCTCGGCAGCGAAGTGCTGGCCGTCCGCAATTTCGACACCCTGGCCGGCAAGCGCATCGGGTTGCTGACGAATCCCTCGGGCGTCAACCGCCGCGGCCAGTCGATCATCGAAGTCCTGCACGCGGCGCCCAACGTGAACCTCGTGGCGCTGTTCGCGGGCGAGCACGGCATTCGCGGCAACATTCCCGCTGGCCGGGAGTTCAAGGATCACCGCGATCCCAACACCGGGCTGCCGGTCTTCTCGCTCTACGGTCCGGGCCCGGTGCGGGTGCCCACGCCCGCGATGCTCGCCCAGATCGATGCGCTCGTTTACGACCTTCAAGATGTGGGCTGTCGCAGCTACACCTACATCGCTTCGATGGGTGCGGCGATGGATGCCTGCGGCAAGGCGGGCAAGGAATTCATCGTGCTGGACCGCCCGAATCCGCTCGGCGGTCTGCGCGTCGAGGGCAATTTGCTCACGCCCGAGGTGCAACAGATGCGGTCGCTGGTCGCGCGCTGGAACATTCCCTACGTCTATGGCCTGACCGCCGGGGAACTCGCGCGGATGATCAACGGCGAACGTTGGATCGCCAACCCGTGCAAGCTCACCGTCGTGCCCCTGGCCGGCTGGCGGCGCGACATGGTGTGGCGCGACACCGGTCTGCCTTGGGTGCCCACCTCTCCCAACGTCCGCACGGCGGACGCGCCGATGCACTACGTGGCGACCGGCATCCTCGGCGAACTGGGCGGCGTAAACATCGGCATGCGGATGAACCGGCAGTTCCAGATCGTCGCCGCGCCGTGGCTCAACGCGGACCGCTTCGCCGCCCGCATGAACAGCTACGGGCTTTACGGCACGCACTTCTCGCCGTTTCGGGGAACCTCCTCGACCAACGTGATCCAGGGCGTCGAAATCCATTTCACCGATCCCGCCCGCGCCACGCTCACGGCGGTGAATTACTACGTCCTTGATGCGGTGAAGAAGGAGGCCAACCGCGACCTGTTTGCCGACGCGGTGAAACGCGGGGCGAACTTCGCGATGTTCGACAAGGTGAACGGCACCACGGCCACGCGGCTGGCGTTGCAGGCCGGCCGCAATCCGGCGCAGATCGTGCAATCTTGGGCGCAGGATGAAGCGGAGTTCCGCCAGCGCCGGGCGAAGTATTTAATCTACCCGTAGGGGCGGGCACGGCAGGCAACGCCCGCCAAACCATGTAGGAGCCGACGTAAGGAGGCTCTACTTTCCCCCCCGGCCGGGGAGATGAGAGCCTCGTCACCTCGGCTCCTACCAGGGAGCGGCTTCCGCCAACCTAAAAAATCCAGTGGATGCCGGCGCCGAGGAAGATTCCGCCGCCGAGCTTCACCCGCGCTTCGCGACCGCCGCCGCTGAAGACCATGTCGCCCATGCTGACGAACTGCGCGCCGACATAAATTTCGGCGTTCTCCTCGGCGCGGAAATAGAGCAAGGCCTCGGCGTATCCCCCGTACAGAAATTCCGTCGCGCCAAACTTGCCACGATTGGTCGCTTCGCTGTCGGCGTAGGTGATCCGTTCGTCGAACTCGTAGTCGCCGGTCACCAGGCCCAGCGCGAAGCCCCCGCCGAGGCTCGCCGCCCAGCGACCGCCGAGATGCCACTGCAGGTTCGGTCCCAGGCGGAAGTCCATCACATCGGCCTCCACCCGGCGCACGCCGGTCAGCAGGCCGGAAGCCGTCTCGCTGGGCAACGCTTCCGCGACATCGCCGATCACCGGGCCGACGCCGCTTGATCCGCCGTTGTAAGGCGCTTGCGGCAACACGATGCCCGCCGTGCTGAAGCGATGCACCACGCGGGTCGCCGTGACGTTGAGCGACTGACGATCCTCGAACTTCACCGGCAGCCACATGAAACCAAACTCCCAACCCAGCACGCCGCCGGCGGCGTCCATGAGCCGGCCGCCATAAGCGAGATCAAGGCCGTAGTACGGCTCATCCGACGCGCTCGACGAGCTGCCCTCCTGGCTGAAACTCGTGGTGCCGCGAAACGTCAGGGTCTCGGCCACCGGATCATACTGCGACGCGTCTTGATAACCCCAGTTTGAAGTGACGCCCCCGGCGTTCCCCGTGGCATCCAGCCGCACATAGCCGTCGTCATAAACGTGATTCAAACCACCGACACCCGCTTGTCCGGGGTCGATGCCGGACACACCAAAATCACCCCCCAGTGAAAACTCCGCTTCGATGTTGAAGCCCGTCACGAAGCCCAGCCGGAAGCGCTTCGTCCAGTGCTCCGCTTCCTGGGCGGAGCCGGCGGACGAACCCAGCGCCAGCGCGGCCGCGCCGCAAAAGCAATTGCGCCAGGCCGTTCGGTTGATTCGCGGGGCTTTCATCAGTCGGCTTCGATGATCCGGTAGAACCGCGCCGGCACCTGGTCGGGGTGGTGACTGGTTTTCGGCGGGCCTTCGTCGATCCATTGCACGCGGTCGGCGGGGGCGACGAGAACCGGCAAGGCGCGCAACGCATTCGTGAACGTCACGGTGTCGTCATAGACGACGTGGTACGCCCGGCCTGGTTCAGCCGCGAACTCCAGCAGCAGGCCGC
>CAYXDZ010000388.1:0-3850 GCA_964463815.1 uncultured Verrucomicrobiota bacterium
ACTTCTGCTTCATCAGCTTCGAGGTCACGCTGCCGTTGCTGCTCGGTTCGCCTTCCGTGAAGACGGATGAACTCCGGCAACCCGCCACCCTGGCCGCCAGTTTTCAGAATCCCACGACGCCGCTGCAACGGGTGGTCGCCACCGAGTTTCAACAACTGCAACCCGGTCAAACCACGCCGGCCGACGAGGTGGCATGGCGGGACGCACTGAACCGGTTCATCCAGCAGACGAGGCTGCACACGAACGCCGTGGTCCAGCTCGATCCCGCGCGCGCCGACGTGGCAAAGCTGTTGAAGGAGGCGGAACAGAACGGCGTTTCTCCCCGCTACAACCGCCTCGCTCTGGAGGCCGCGTTTCCCGATCACATCGCCCCCCAGCGCCATTACTACGACAAGTCGCACATCAGTTATTTGTTCGTGTTTTGCGGGCTGGTCGCCGCCTTCGTGCAAGGCGGAATGATCGGGCGGCTCGTGAAGATGTTTGGTGAACCGAAGCTGATCTGGACGAGCCTGCTGGTGGTCGCCGGCGCGATGATCCTGATTCCCGTCGTCAGCGGGCTGGCGTTGCTGCTGCTGGCGCTCGCGCTATTTGCCGGCGGCTCGGGGGTGAATCGCGCACCCACGATGGGCATGATTTCCAAAAGCGCGGGCGCGGATGAACAAGGCGCGATCATGGGCGTGGCGCAGAGCGTCGGCACGCTGGCCCGCATCGCCGGTCCGGTGTTTGCCACGACCACGTTCGCGATCCAGCCGGTGCTGCCGTACTTGATTTGCGCCCTCGTCGCGGTCATCGCCAGCGTGATCGCGTGGAACCGCCTGCGCGGCGCGTGAGTCCCGAAGTCAGGGCTGCGCCGACGGGGGCACCTCCGGCGTGGGGGTGGGGGCGGGTTCCTCGGGCTTGGGATTGACCGCTTCACCGACGCCGCGCAGCACGCCCTGCAAGGCCTTGAACGGCTCCAGCGCCAGGAACAGAAACTTGGGGATGTGGATGGGCTCGGCCACCGGTTCGCCGAGCGTGCCGCTCAGCCGGTATTCAAAGATCTTCGTCAGCGGCCAGAGCACCGTGCTGATCAACGGCCCCAACGCGCCGGAATCCTTCAGCAGCCGCGCCTGCATGATCGCGTCCACGTTGCCCTCGAAGTCCACGCTGCCCTGGTAGCCCATGCTCAGCTCGGGCGAGCGCACCCGAAGATCCCGCGAGATGACGGTGCCGTTGACAATCGCAAAGGTGGCCACCGCCTCGTCCGCGCGGCTCTGGCCCAGCCCGGGGGAGATGGCGTTGAACACCGGCGAAAAGATGCCGAAGATCGGGATGTCCCACACCACGCCGTTGCGCAGTCGCAAGTCGCCGAAGCCCTGCCAGGTATCCAGCGAATCCGCGCGGCCGGCGGATATTTCCAGCGCGCCGGACAACGCGCCCTCGAGGCGGTTGGTCCCGGTGAACACATCGCGCACGAGCGGCTGCAACTGGGCGTTGGTGGTCGTCAGCGCGAAGCTGAATTCCGTCGGGCGGTCATTGGTGAAGAACTGGAAGGAACCCGCGCCCGCGGCCACGCCCCCGTAGAAACCGGCGAGCACGTTTGTGAGGTCCAGATAGTTGGAACGCCAGCGGAGTCCGCCTTGAATGGTTTCGAGGTTGAACCGCCACCAATGGAACGGGCCGCCGTCGATTTCAAACCGCATGTCCGTGGGTTCGTGGCCCTTGAGCCCGAGCACGCCATTGAGCCGCACCTGGGGCGGTTCGGTGAACACATACGGCTCCAGTGAACGCGCGGTGACCGGTCCGATTGCGCGCGCAACCGTGGCCGGCGGCAGGGTGCTGTCCACGTTGGTGAAGTACATCCGCTGACCGGGCAGATCGATGCCGATCGTTTCCGCCCGGCCGACTTGATTGCTCTGTTGAATCGCCACCTCATGCAGCGTGATGAAACGGTTCGTGTATTCGACCGTTGCCGTCAGGAGGTCGGCGAACTGGCCGCGCACCTCCACTTTGGGCGCGCGGACCTGCGCGCGAAACCCGATCCGCTCATGCGCCCGCCAGCGGCCCCAGATGGCGCCCTCGATGTGCGGCGTCGCGTAATTAGTGAAGGAATCAAAGACCCGCAACTGCTCCGGCTTGAACAGCGGTTTCAGAACGTGGGGATCCACTTCGCTGCGGATCTGCCAGACGTAATCCTTCGTGCGCTCGTCGCCGTCATAGCTGGCCACGGTCCGCCCCTCGGGCCGGACAATGGTGAGGTTCGGCAGGTGCCAGACGAAGTTGGTGAAATAGAAATCGGAAAACGCCTCCTGCCCGGGGATGCCCTTGTAAAACGCGTCGGTGACATGAAACCGGCCGGACATGCCGATGCCGGGCACGACGTCCTCGCGCCAGTTGGGTTTGAAGTTGCGCCAGTCCGGCCAGCGCAAGCTGCCGGTCGCGCTGGCGTGCGGCATGCCGTTCCATTGGTAGGGGGCGAACCAATTGCGAAAACGCTCCGTGAACACCGGGTCCAGTCCGTGAAAGTCAAAGGCCACTTCGGCGGCCGCCACAATCTGGCCCGTCGGAATATCGATCGTGCCGGAGAAGTCCGCGCTGCCGTCATACAACTCGCCGTGCAGGCTGGTGATTTGAAGGGTCGGCGCCTTCCAGGAACCCGCCACGGTCGCCGTATCCACCGCGACCCCGCGCGCGACGATTTCCTCGCCCCGCACTTTAAAGTCCAGGGCAAACGGTGCCAGCAAGCGCCAGAACCCCCACGACTCATCCGGGTCCACCGGACCCGGCGGCGGCGTCTGGTTCAAGCGGGCTTCAACCCGGGCGGCGCTGAAGTTGGTCGCGGTGACTTGCTGAACGGTGAGCCAATGCGTGCCGCGAAGCGGCAACCAGTTGGTCCGGTTGAGCGTGCCCTCGGAGACCAGTTTTAATTCCCGCGCGTCGCCCTGCGGGATCACCCAGCGCGCGCCCGAGAGGTCGAGCGCGAAGTCGATTTCCTCCGGCCGGTCCGCGTCCACGGCCCGGGCGCTCACCTCGATCCGGCCGTCTTCAACCGCGCCCCACCGCGTGCGCAACCGGGCGAAGGCGGCGCTCACCGAGTTGCTCGAATTGAGCGGCAACTGCATCACCGGCACCGTGCGCGTTTCCGCGCGCCAGTCCTCGAGGCGGCCCCACGGCGTATCGATGGACTCGCCCGCCAGAACGAAGGTGCAGACCGGTTCCGAGTTCGTCGCCGAAGGCGGTCGCACTTGGGCGAGCAACTGCAAACCCGCCGCGTCGCCCCAGGTGGTGCGCGTTTCGGGAAGCACCACTTCCAGCTCCGCGCGCAAGGTGGTCCAGTCCGCGGCATCGGCTGCGAAGCGCAGTTTCAACTCCGGCTCGGCGCGGAGTTGGAGGTTGGTCAGGGTATTCGCCACCCGCGTCATCGTCTGGTTCAACAGTTCCAGCGTACGCGGTGGTCGGTCGGGATCGGGCGGACGGGAAAGCGCCCGCGGATGGGCCAGCGTGCCGCTGACCGACAGGCGCAAATTCTGAAATTGTGAGGCGAAGTGACGCAGCTCAAGTGCCTCGTCTCCAGTCACGCCCAATTCCGCCTCGATCGCTTCCAGGCGTAGTGGCGGCGTGTCACCAGCCGCGGGCAGCACCCACACAAAATCTCCAGCGTGGATGCTCAAGGATTCCACCCGCCAACGGGGGCGGAACCATTGCTCCAACTCCACGCGCACGCTGGCCCTTGAGCTGCGGAATTCGGGCCCTCCGCCTCCGCCTCCGCCTGCCCGGTGCAGGACAAGATCTTCGGCCACGATGCCTTCGTGCCAGCGCCAGCGCAACCGGCTGAATTCCGCTTCGATGCCCCGCTCCGCAAGCCGCGTCA